>CBDTZF010000007.1:0-20286 GCA_965364825.1 uncultured Rhodocyclaceae bacterium
TGCAACGCAAGGTGCAGCAGCAGGGAGAACTGGGCCAATGGTTGCAGCAGCGCGGGCTCGACACCGCCGCGCCGCTGTGGCGATCGCTCAGTGTCGACGCCGGTTGGGAGGGGGCGGTCGAAGCGATACTGCGCGAACGCCTCGCCGCGCTGCCCGAAGGCGATGCGGCCAATGCGGCTGACTGGCTGGATTCGCCGCCGCCAGCCAGCCTCGCGCTTGTTCGCCCGATCGATGGTGAGCCGCGCGATGAAACGCCGCTCGACGGACGCGTGCCGCTGAATACACGCGTGCGCTGTGAAGCGCCCTATACCGAGACCGTGGCGCGCTGGCTCGATGGCGTGTATGCGGCCGACGATCTGCAGCCCTGGCTGGCGCGGCGCGATCGCCTGCCCGCCCATGTGCGCGTGATCAACGCCGCCGGACAGTGCCTGTCGCGCGACGGCTTCATCCATTACGTCGGTGATTCACGCACTCACGGCGTGATCGAACGCGAGCGCGAGATCGCGGCGCTGGACGACGCCGTGGAGACGCGTGCACGCGCGCAGCAAGCGGCGCATGCGCACGCCGCGGCGTCCGAGTTGAAGGTGACGCAGTGGCAAGCCCGCTTGAGCGAGTTACGCAGCGAACAACAGGCGCGGCAGAGTGCGGTGCACAGCGCACAGGTGATCTTGCTCAAACTGACCCAGGCGCGCGATCGCGCGGCCGAACAGCAAGCGCGCATTGCCGGCGATCTGCAGGAATTGGCGCATGGCGAGGCGCAGGAGCGGGAACATCTGGACGCCGCCACAGCGGAACTCGAGCGTTGCGAGACGCTGCTCGAAGCGCTGCGCGCGGGCGCCGGGCATGCCAGCGAAGTGCGCAGCGAGCGCGAAGCCGCCTGGCGTGAAGCGCAGGCGCAGTTGCAGGCGCTGTCACGAGAAGTACAAGAGGCGGACTTCTCGCGCCGTGAATGCACTGGAAAGCTCGACGATATCGCGCGCAACATGACGCTGGCCGATGAACAGCAGACTCGCCTGCAACACGAGCACGACACACGCAGCGCGGAGCATGCCGCGGCCGATCCGGCGGCCGGCGAGGCGGCACTGCAAACGGCGTTGGCCCAGCGCGCCTCGCGCGAGACCGCACTGAGCGCACGTCGCGACACGCTCGAGGCGGTGGTGCAGGCGCTCAAGGCGGTCGAAGAGCAGCGCTTGCGTGTCGAGCAATCCGCCGCGCCGCTGCGCGAACAGGTGGCCGAATTGCGCCTCGCGCGACAAGCCGCCGAGCTGGCCGAAGCGCAGCACCAGGAACGCATGGACGAAGTCGAAGCGGACGAAACGACGCTGACGCCAAAACTCGACGGTGTCAGCGAGGCGGCGTTGCAGCGCGAAGTGGCCACACTCGCGCGCCAGCTTGCAGCGCTTGGCGCGGTTAATCTGGCCGCGTTGGATGAACTGGCGTCGGCACAGGAGCGCAAGGGCTATCTCGACGATCAGCATGCCGATCTGACGCAGGCGATCGAGACACTCGAGGATGCGATTCGACGGATCGACCGCGAAACACGTGAGCAGCTGCAGACGACTTATGACACCGTCAACGTGCAGTTTGCGACGCTGTTTCCGCAACTCTTCGGTGGCGGTCAGGCCAGCCTGGTGCTCACCGGCGACGAAATTCTCGATGCCGGCATCCAGATCGTCGCCCAGCCACCGGGGAAGAAAAACGCGTCCATCCACTTATTGTCGGGCGGCGAGAAAGCGCTCACCGCGATTGCGCTGGTGTTCGCGCTGTTTGCGCTCAATCCGGCGCCGTTCTGTATGCTTGACGAGGTCGATGCGCCGTTGGACGATACCAATACCGGGCGCTTCTGCGAGCTCGTCAAACGCATGGCGATGCAGACACAGTTCCTGTTCATCAGTCACAACAAGATTACGATGGAGATCGCCCATCAACTGGTCGGCGTGACCATGCAGGAACAGGGCGTGTCGCGCGTGGTTGAGGTCGATATGGAGGAGGCGCTGCGCATGGCAGATGCCGCTACCGCATAAGAACGCCTAACAAAATGGTTCTGACGTTGTTGCGCCCCTTGCGGTACGGGTTTGTACTGCCTGCGGGTGCGCGCCTGGTCACAACCGCTGCGCTCCATTTTGTTAGGCGCTCTAAGTAAAGAACAGGGAAGACATGGCAATCAGTGACTTGCAGATGGGCCTGATCGGTGCCGGCATCGCCGCCGTGCTCGGCGTGCTCGCTTATAACAAGTGGCAGGAGCGCAAGGCGCAGAAACACGCCGAACAAACCTTTCGTTCCGATCACCGCGACGTGTTGCTCGAACCGGGTATGGGTGCGCGCGCCGTCGATGATATGGACGAACCCGGTGAGCCGGTGGCGCCTCCCGAGGCGGCGGTAGAAGTGCCCGGCGCCTCTGTAGACGAGGCCGGACGCAAGGCGCCGCCCTTGCCCGAAGGTATTGACGAGCGGGTTGACTACGTGTTGCGCTTCGAGTCGATCGAACCGCTTACGGCGGCGCACGTGTGGACCGCTCAAGGCGATCCGCTGGCCGGGCTGTCGAAGCCGGTCACCTGGTTCGCTTTTGATGACGGCCACAACGCATGGGTGGACATCGGGCAGCACAATGGCGGGGGGCACCATTGGTTCTGCGCGGCGATGCAACTGGTCGATCGGCGTGGCCCGATCAACGAGGGCGATTTCTCCCGCTTCACCGATGGCGTGCACCTGGTGGCTGATCAGTTCATGGCCATTCCGTCGTCCCACCTGGCGCGCGCCGAGGCACTTCAACAGGCGGCCGACCTCGATCAGTTCTGCGCTGGCGTAGACGTGCAGATCGGTGTCAATCTGGTCAGCCGCACCACGCCGTTCGGCGGCACCAAGCTGCGCGGCCTGGTCGAAGCCCAGGGGATGCGCCTGCGCGCCGACGGCATGTTCCACGCCGAGGACGAGGCGGGCAAAAGCCTTTTCGTGTTGGGTAATCTCGAACCGACGTTTTTTACCGACGAGACGATGCGTGACATGGAAACCCAGGGGCTGACCCTGATCGTCGATGTACCGCGCATCGCCGATGGTGGCGCGGTGTTTAACCGCATGATGCAGGTGGCAGGCTTTCTTGCCGATGCGCTCAATGCGGAAATCGTGGACGACAACCGCAACCCATTGGGTGGGGATGCCGCAAAGCTCATCCGTCAGCAGATTCAACATTTCCAGCAGCAGATGAGCGATTACGGTGTGCCCGCCGGCAGTCCGCTGGCCCTGCGCCTGTTCGCGGCCTGACGCCGTGACGGCGCCGCCCGACAAGGTGCAGCGCGCCGCTGAACTGCGCGAGAAGCTCGATCGTTACAGCCACGCGTACTACGTGCTCGACGCGCCGACTGTTCCGGACAGCGAGTACGACCGACTGTTCGAAGAGCTACAGGCCCTCGAACAGGCATTCCCGCCGCTGAAAACACTGGATTCTCCCACGCAGCGGGTTGGCGGTGCGCCGTTGCCCGAACTGCTCCCGGTGCGGCACGCCGTACCCATGCTGTCGATTCACACCGAGACCGACAAGAGCGAGCAGGGCGCGCGGGCCTTTGACGCACGGGTGAGGAAAGTGCTGGGGCTTGATGCCGATGATCCGCCGGTTGAATATGCGGCCGAGCTAAAGTTCGACGGACTGGCGATCAATCTGCGCTACGAGAACGGTGTGCTGGTGCAGGCGGCAACACGTGGCGACGGGCAGACCGGCGAGGACGTCGCGCACAACGTTCACACCATCCGGCAGATCCCCCTGCGTCTGCATGGCGAGGCGCCACCGTTGATCGAGGTGCGCGGCGAAATCTACATGCGCCGCGACGCCTTTGAGCGCCTCAACGCGGCACAGCGCGAAAGTGGCGAACGCACCTTCGTCAATCCACGCAATACCGCCGCCGGCGCCATTCGCCAGCTCGATCCGGCCGTTACTGCGCGTCGCCCGTTGTCGTTCTTCGTCTACGGTTTGGGCGAGACGGACGGATGGGACATGCCCGATACGCACGCCGGCGTGCTCGATGCGTTGGCCGATTTCGGCTTTCCGGTGTGCCAGCATCGAACCGTCGTCCACGGGCCGGAAGGGCTGATCGAGTTTCACGCCCGTATCGAGGCGATCCGCGGCGCGCTACCGTACGACATCGACGGCGTGGTGTACAAGGTTAATGCGCTCGCGTTGCAGCGTGAACTCGGATTCGTCAGCCGCGAGCCGCGCTGGGCGGTGGCGCACAAGTATCCGCCCCAGGAGGAGATCACGCGCGTGCATGACATCGAAATTCAGGTTGGACGAACCGGTGCACTGACGCCCGTGGCACGCCTTGAACCGGTGTTCGTCGGCGGCGTGACGGTGACCAACGCGACGCTGCACAACGAGGACGAAGTGCGGCGCAAGGACGTGCACATCGGCGACTGGGTGATCGTGCGCCGCGCCGGTGATGTGATCCCGGAGGTCGTCGGCCCAGTCACCGAGCGGCGCGACGGCAGCGAACGCGAATTCGTCATGCCGACGAACTGCCCGGTGTGTGATTCGCACGCGGTGCGTGCCGAAGACGAGGCGGTAACGCGGTGCACCGGCGGCCTGTTCTGCCCCGCACAGCGCAAACAGGCCTTGATCCACTTTGCCAGCCGCAAGGCGCTCGATATCGAAGGTCTGGGCGAGAAGCTGGTGGACCAGTTGGTGGACAACGCGGTGGTGAAAACGCCGGCCGACGTGTTCAAACTCGGCGTGCTGAGTCTGGCCAGCCTTGAGCGCATGGCCGACAAGTCGGCGGCCAATCTGATGACCGCGATCGAAAAAGCGCGTTCGACCACCTTGCAGCGCTTCATCTACGCGCTCGGCATTCGCAATGTGGGTGAAGCGACGGCGCGGGATCTGGCGCGTCAGTTCGGTTCGCTCGACGCGGTCATCGAAGCGGATACCGAGACGCTCGAAGCGGTGCCCGATGTCGGTCCGATCGTCGCCCGCAGCATCGTCGACTTCTTTGCCGAAGCCCACAATCGCGAGGTCATCGAGCAGATGCGCGCCGCGGGCGTGCATTGGGACGAACACGCGCCGGCGGCGCCGCTCGAGGGGCCGTTCAGCGGCAAGAGACTGGTGATTACCGGCACGCTGCCAACCCTCACGCGCGAAGCGGCGCGTGCGCTTATCGAGGCCGCCGGCGGCAAGGTCGCGGGATCGGTGTCGAAAAAAACAGATTTCGTCATCGCAGGCGAAGCCGCAGGCAGCAAACTCGACAAGGCGCGACAACTGGGTGTCACCATTGTCGACGAACCGGCGCTCAAGGAGTTGCTCGGTTCGACCAACGATGCCGCGTCATAAAACGATTAGTTCAAGGGGTTGTTCAATGAAGGGTCTCACCAAGGTCGTGTTTCCGGTTGCCGGCATGGGCACGCGCTTTTTGCCGGCAACCAAAGCCAGCCCGAAGGAAATGCTGCCGATCGTCGATAAACCGTTGATTCAGTACGCGGTCGAAGAGGCGGTAGCGGCCGGCGTGACGGATCTGATTTTCATCACCGGCCGCACCAAGCGCTCAATCGAGGATCACTTTGACAAGGCCTACGAACTCGAAACCGAACTCGAGGCGCGCGGCAAGCTGGACATGCTCGAAATCGTGCGCAACACCGTCCCTCCCAACGTCAACTGCATCTATATCCGGCAATCCGAAGCATTGGGTCTCGGTCATGCGGTGCTGTGCGCCGCGCCGGTGGTCGGCGACGAGCCGTTTGCGGTGATGCTGGCCGACGATCTGCTCGACAATCCGGGCGGCGCGCCGGTGCTCAAGCAGATGGTCGATGTCTATAATTACCATCGATGTTCTGTGCTCGGCACCATGAACGTGCCGCGCGAGGCGACGCGCCAATACGGCATCGTCAGCACCGAAAAGCAGGAAGGTCGCGTGCAGCGCATGACCGGCATCGTGGAAAAACCGGACCCGGCGAAGGCGCCGACGACACAGGCCGTGGTGGGTCGCTACATTCTCACCTCGCGCATCTTCAAGCATTTGCGTGCGCTCACACCCGGCGCAGGCGGCGAGCTGCAATTGACTGACGCCATCGCATCGCTGCTCAAGGAAGAAGCGGTGCTCGCCCATCAGTTTGAAGGCGTGCGCTTCGACTGCGGCTCCAAGCTGGGGTATCTCAAGGCGATGGTCGAACTCGGCTTGCGTCATCCCGAGATCGGCGAGGCGTTTGGTCGGTATCTCGCCGAGGGGTCGTTCGCGCCACCCGCGAAATGAGCGTGCGATGAAAAAAATGGCGATCCGAGGATCGCCATTTTTCAATCTGCCGAGCGGCCTGCGCGCTTGCGTTCATGTTCCTTGAGCATGTGTTTGCGTAACCGGATCGAATTTGGCGTAATTTCCACAACTTCATCGTCGGCGATGAACTCGATCGCCGATTCGAGCGTCAGGCGGATCGGCGGCGTGAGCGCGATCGCTTCGTCCTTGCCCGAAGCGCGCACGTTGGTCAGTTGCTTGCCCTTGATCGGATTGACCACAAGGTCGTTGTCGCGCGTGTGGATACCGATGATCATGCCTTCATACACGGCATCACCGGGGCTCACGAACATGCGTCCGCGGCTCTGCAAATTCCACAGCGCAAATGCCACGGCCGTGCCGTCGTTCTGCGAAACCAGCACACCGTTGCGCCGTTCGCTCATCGCACCCGCCAGTGGGCCGTAGTCGTCGAAGACGTGACTGGCCAGTCCGGTGCCGCGCGTCATGGTGAGGAATTCGCCCTGGAAGCCGATCAGGCCGCGCGCCGGAATGCGGTATTCGAGGCGCACGCGTCCCTTGCCATCGGGTTGCATATCCTGCAGATCGCCGCGCCGGCGACCAAGTTCTTCCATGATGCCGCCTTGGTGGTCCGATTCGACATCGACGGTGAGCAGCTCGTAGGGCTCTTGTTTTTGCCCGTCGATTTCACGCAACACCACACGCGGCCGGCCGACCGCCAGTTCGAAGCCTTCGCGGCGCATGTTCTCAAGCAGAATTGTCAGATGAAGTTCGCCGCGCCCCGACACTTCAAACACGTCGGCATCGTCCGTTTCCTTGACGCGCAGCGCGACGTTCTTGAGTAGCTCACGGTCGAGTCGTTCCCGAATCTGTCGGCTGGTGATGTATTTGCCTTCACGTCCAGCAAGCGGCGAGGTGTTGACCATGAAATTCATCGTCAGGGTCGGCTCGTCCACGACGATTGGGACAAGCGGCGCGGGCGCGGCTGGATCGCACAGCGTGACACCGATAGTGATCTGGTCGATGCCCGAGACCAGCACGATGTCGCCGGCTTCGGCACTTTCGGCCGGGCTGCGCTCAAGTCCGGTAAAAGTCAGCACTTGGCCGACTTTGGCCTTGCCGCGATTCTCATCGCCATACAGAACGATGATCTCCTGATTGGGGCGGATACGTCCGCGCTGAATGCGTCCGATGCCGAGCTGGCCGACGTAAGTTGAATAATCAAGCGAACAGATCTGCAGTTGCAACGGCCCATCGGGGTCAACATCGGGTTGCTGCACATGCTCGAGAATGGCTTCGTAGAGCGGTGTCATGTCGGTGCCCGGGCTCTTGGCGTCGAGCATCGCGTAACCGTTGAGTGCGGAGGCGAACACCACCGGGAAGTCGAGTTGCTCTTCTGTTGCCCCGAGTTTGTCGAACAGATCGAAGGTGTGGTTGATCACCCAGTCTGGCCGGGCACCAGGGCGATCGATCTTGTTGACGACGACGATCGGTTTGAGCCCCATGGCGAGCGCCTTGCGCGTCACGAAGCGGGTTTGCGGCATCGGGCCTTCGACCGCGTCGACCAGCAGCAAGACGCCGTCGACCATCGACAGCACGCGCTCGACCTCGCCGCCGAAATCGGCGTGGCCCGGCGTGTCGACGATGTTGATGTGGGTGTCGCCATAACGGATGGCGCAGTTCTTGGCGAGGATGGTGATGCCGCGCTCGCGCTCCAGATCGCCCGAGTCCATCACACGCTCGGCGATCTGCTGGTTTTCACGGAAAGTGCCCGACTGCCGCAGAAGCTGGTCGACGAGGGTGGTTTTGCCATGATCGACGTGAGCGATGATGGCGATGTTGCGCAGGGATCGGGACATGAAAAGCCGCGGAAAATGGTGAAAAGAGGCGGAGTCTAGCATGCGATGCCGCGTTGCAACATGCGTTCTGCGCGTTGGCGGCGACGGTTGCCAAATGGTCACATGTTAAAATCGGCGCCCTTTCAAGGGCAGGTTAACAGGAGTGAGTTCGGATGCTGGCCATCATCGGCGGTAGTGGCTTGACGCAGTTGGCGTCGCTGGAAGTGACACGCCGCGAAGTGGTGCGCACGCCGTATGGCGAGCCTTCTGGAGCGCTCACCTTTGGCCATGTGTGCAATCAGCCGGTGGTATTTCTGGCGCGTCATGGGTATGGCCACACGATCCCACCGCACGAGGTCAACTACCGGGCCAACTTGTGGGCGCTCACGCAAGCGCAGGTAGTCGGTGTTGTTTCTGTTGCTTCGGTCGGGGGGATCCGGCCGGATTTCGGGCCGGGAACGTTAGTGGTGCCGGACCAGATCATCGACTACACATGGGGTCGTGCGAGTACGTATTTCGACGCGGTCGACCGGCCGGTCCGCCATGTTGATTTCACGCATCCCTATGACGCGCCCTTGCGCGCGCGGCTGCTGGCGGCGGCTGCGGCCGCTGGCGTCACGCTACACGACGGCAGCACCTATGCGGCCACGCAGGGGCCGCGTCTGGAGACGGCGGCAGAAGTCGATCGGCTCGAACGCGATGGCGCCGACGTGGTCGGCATGACCGGCATGCCGGAGGCGGTGCTGGCGCGAGAACTCGAATTGCCGTATGCCGCGATCAACGTGGTGGCAAATTTTGCCGCGGGGCGTGCGTCCAGCGCGACCGGGATCAGTTTCGACAGTATCGAGGAAGTGCTGCAGGAAGCGATGACGCGCGTGCGTGCCGTCCTCGAGAACCTGTGCATTACGCCTGACGCTTGAGTCGCGGCGTGTTGGGTGTGTTCTGAATCTGCAAGTGATCCATCAGTTCGCGTTCGATCAGCAGCACCTGTTTATCGTTTCTTAGTTTGGCGCCGCTGACGAGAAAGGTATCTTCCACGCGTTCACCGAGCGTGGCGATCTTTGCGGTGTGCACCGCGACCCGGTGCCGCGCGAGCGTCTCGGCGATGTCGAACAGCAAACCAGGACGGTCTGCTGCGGTAATTGTCAGGATGTATTGATCACCGCTTTCGTCGGCACGGAGTCGGGCGACGGGCGTCAGCGGGAAGTGACGCACATGGCGGGACAGGCGCGCAGTGGGGTGGCGATCGATCGGCATCTGACTGGCGAAACGCCGGGTCAGTTCGCGTTCTATGACTTCAGCATGATCGTCGGAGGGCGCGAGATCGTCCGATGGCTCGACAATGAAGCTGTCGAGCGCGTAGCCGTGCCGCGTCGTATGCACTTTGGCATCGAGAATCGTGTAGTTCAATGCGCCAAAGAACGCACACAGACGCATGAACAGATCGCGTTCATCGCGCGTGAAAACCATCACCTGGATACCCGCGTCGTCGTCGCGCAGGCGGGCGCGTACAACCGCAGGATCGGTCGGTGCGTGGTCGAGCAACTGGCTGGTGTGCCATGCAATTTCTTCGGGCGCGTGGCGCATGAAATACACCGCGTCGAGCTGCGACCATAGCGCCGTCTCGGCGCCGGGGGGCAAGCCCTGATAGCGTAGCAAGCGCTCGGCATCGTGCTCACGGTCGTCGAGACCCAGCGCTTCGGTGGCCGAGGCGCCGCGTAACCGACGGCGCGCGGCATGGAAGAGATCTTCGAGCAGGCGGCTTTTCCAGGCGTTCCAGACTTTGGGGCTGGTGCCGCGAATGTCGGCATGCGTGAGCAGGTAGAGGGCAACAAGGCGTCGCTCGGTGTCCACGGCCTCGGCAAAACGCTCGACGACGTCGGGATCGGTGATGTCCTGTTTTTGCGCGACCTGCGACATCGCAAGGTGATTGCCGACCAGCCACACCACAAGTTCCGTGTCGCCTGCGTCGATTTCATGCTGCTCGCAGAACTGGCGCGCATCCACCATGCCGAGTTCGGAGTGGTTGCCGCCACGCCCCTTGGCAATGTCGTGGAACAGGGCGGCGACATACAACAGCCAGTGGTCGTGGAAACTGAGCATGAGCTGCGACATCAGCGGATATTCGTGCACGTGTTCGCCCATCGTGAAGCGGCGCAGATTGCGCACCACCATGAGGGTGTGCTGGTCGACCGTGTAGGCGTGGAACAGGTCGTGCTGCATCTGGCAGGAAATCTTGCGCCACGACGGCAGGTAGTTCGACAGGATGCTGCATTCGTTCATGCGCCGGAAGCTGCGCACGATGCCGCGCCTGGCGCGCAGCAATTCGATGAAACGCAGCCGGTTGGTGCGGTTGGCGCGGAATTTGGCATTGACTCGCCGACGGTTGATCCATAGCGCGCGCAAGGTGCGTGCGGTCATGCCCTCGAGTTCCGAGCGTTGCTGCAACAGCTCGAAAACCTCAAAAATCGCCGAGGGTTCGCGCTCGAACAGATCGTCGTCGCGAATGTCGATGCGATTGCGGATGGACTGGAAGTTGTCGTTGATGTAAATCGCGGCGGGTTGGGGGTCTGCGGAGAATTCGTTACTGTAGTTGAGCAGCAGCAGGGTGTTCAGCTGCATGATTTTTTTTGCTGCGAGGTAGTAGCGCTGCATCAACACTTCGGCGGCGCGCTTGCCGGCGGTCGGTTTCACGCCGAAGGCCTTCGCCAGCGCCGCCTGATGATCGAACAATAGGCGGTCTTCGCCGCGACCGGTCAGCAGATGAAGGCGGATGCGGACGTGTTGGAGAAAGCGCTCCGCCGAGCGCAACTCGTTGGCTTCCTCGGCGGTAATCAGGCGACGGGTGACTAAATCGCGCCAGTTGCCGCCCAGACCGGCAGCGCGGCTGAGCCAGCCGAGCATCTGCACGTCGCGCAATCCGCCGGGGCTTTCCTTGCAATTCGGTTCAAGCGTGTAGGGGCTGTCTTCGAAGCGCGCGTAGCGTTGCTCTTGTTCGAGTTGCTTGGCTTTGAAGAATCGACCGAAATCGAGCAGTTCACGCATGGCTTCATCGAGCGTGCGCAGCAGCTTGCGATTGCCCGCGACCAATCGCGTTTCGAGCAGATTGGTCTGGATGGTCACATCCTGCCCAGCGACGTCAATGCATTCATTGACCGTGCGCACGCTGTGGCCGATGTGGAGACCGACGTCCCACAGCGCGCCGACAAAGCACTGCAATGCGCTTTCCTGCGCCGCGTCGGGGCGGCGGGGCAGCAGAATCAGCAGATCGACGTCTGAATGCGGGAACAACTCGCCGCGCCCGTAGCCTCCCGTCGCCACCAGCGCATAGTCGGACGGCAATTTGCAGCGTTGCCACAGCGATTTAATCGCCGCGTCGACTTTGGCGCGGCGTCCGCGAAGATAGTTGCGGGTGAGTGGTTTCCTGACGTAATCCGCCGCCAGCGCCGCTTCAGCCTTGCGCAATCTGGCGCGCGTCGCAGCAATGGCATCCTGCAAGGCTTCAGCCATCGCGCTGCTCAGTCGAAAGCGCCGGCGACGATGTCTGGCCGTGCGGGCGTGCCTTTCGAGACCGTCAGCACCTCAACGCCCGACTCCGTGACCAGCACGGTGTGTTCCCACTGTGCCGACAGACTGCGATCCTTGGTAACAATGGTCCAGCCATCGGGTAACTCCGAGATTGCGGCCTTGCCGGCGTTGATCATCGGTTCAATCGTGAACGTCATCCCGGTTTCGATTTCGAGTCCGGAACCGGCCCGCCCGTAGTGCAGCACTTGCGGGTCTTCATGAAATTTCTTGCCGATGCCGTGGCCGCAGAATTCGCGCACCACCGAGAAACCATTCTGCTCGGCGTGTTGCTGAATCACCGCTCCAATGTCTCCGAGTCGCGCGCCCGGGCGCACCTGCGCGATGCCCAGCCACATGCATTCGTAGGTGACCAGGCACAGGCGCCTGGCGAGAATCGACGATTTCGAGCCCACCTGGAACATGCGGCTGGTGTCGCCATGAAAACCATTCTTAATCACGGTGACATCGATATTCAGGATGTCGCCATTCTTGAGCGCTTTCTCGCCGGGAATGCCGTGGCAGATCTGATGGTTGATCGAAGTGCAGATCGATTTGGGAAAGGGCGTGTAACCGGGCGGGGCGTAATTGAGTGGCGCCGGAATGGTGTCCTGAACATTCACCATGTATTCATGGCACAGGCGGTCAAGTTCCTGCGTGGTGATGCCTGCCTTGACGAACGGGGTGATGTAGTCGAGGACTTCCGACCCCAGGCGGCCGGCTTCACGCATGCCGGCGATTTCTTCGGTATTTTTGAGTGTGATGCTCATCTGGGATTAGGCCCTGGGCGGCCGCAATAAAGCCAAGAGGCTAGCGCATGGTGCGCTGTGCAGCAACTTGACTCACTGAGAGTCAGCGCAAGCACTTGAGGCGTGCGCCATCGCTTTGCTATAATCGCGAGCTTGCCTGATCACTTTGATCTGGTGAGAAAATACACACGCCCGGCATCAAAACCGGAAGGGTCTGTTCCTTGTCACAGCGGAGCAGCAGCGGTTCCACGGGCCGCGCCGGGCGGAGGCTCAACCCTTTAGGAGAAGTACATGACTGTAACAATGCGCCAGATGCTGGAAGCGGGCGTTCATTTTGGCCACCAGACCCGATTCTGGAATCCGCGCATGGCCAACTATATTTTTGGTCAGCGTAACAAGATTCATATCGTCAATCTCGAAAAGACGATGGTGAAATACCGTGAAGCCACCGAATACGTTCGCAAGTTGGCGGCCAACAAGGGCACGGTGCTGTTCGTCAGCACCAAGCGGCAGGCGCGCGAGATCATCGCCGAGGAGGCCCAGCGCGCGGGCATGCCCTACGTCGATGAGCGCTGGCTCGGCGGCATGCTGACCAACTTCAAGACGGTCAGGCAGTCGATCAAGCGACTCAAGGATCTTGAGGCGATGGTCGAAGATGGCTCGATCGAACAACTGTCAAAAAAAGAGGCGCTGACAACGACACGCGAAATCACGAAGCTTCGAAAGGCTATCGGCGGTATCAAGGATATGGCCGGTCTGCCCGACGCTATTTTCGTGATCGATGTTGGTTACCACAAGATCGCCATCACTGAGGCAAAAAAACTCGGTATTCCGCTCGTTGCGGTGGTTGACACCAACCATTCGCCGGATTCGGTCGACTTCGTTATTCCAGGTAATGACGATTCAAGTCGCGCGATTCGTCTTTATGCACGTGGTATTGCCGATGCTGTGATCGAAGGGCGTAGCCAGACCCTCGACGAGCTTGTTGCCGCCGGCTCCGACGAGTTCGTCGAAGTTGAGGAAGTGGCCGATGCGCCGGAAGGCGAACAAGCCTGAACGGACGCGCGTCGCTCGATCCGATTATTGAGAATTCAGGAGTAAGCATGGCGGCAATTACCGCAAGCATGGTCAAGGAACTGCGCGAAAAAACCGACGCACCAATGATGGAATGCAAGAAGGCGCTGACGGAGGCCGCTGGCGATCTGGCAAAGGCGGAAGAAATCCTGCGCGTCAAGCTTGGCAACAAAGCGAGCAAGGCGGCTTCCCGTGTCACGGCGGAAGGGGTTGTGGTAACGCACATTTCCGGCGACGGAAAATTGGCCGCGATGGTCGAGCTCAACTGCGAAACCGACTTCGTTGCCAAGAATGACGAATTCCTTGGACTTGGTGCCAATCTGGCCGAACTCATTGCGATCCGAAATCCGGCCGACGTCGGCGAACTATCGGCGTTGGAAATCAACGGCCAGACGGTCGAGGCGATTCGTTCGGCGCTGATCGGCAAGATCGGCGAAAACGTGTCGGTACGCCGGTTCACGCGAATCGAGGCAAAAGGCAAGGTGGCCAGCTACATCCACGGCGGCGCCAAAATCGGCGTGCTCGTCGATGTTGTCGGTGGTGATGAGGATCTGGGCCGCGACCTGGCAATGCACATCGCGGCCAGCAAACCCAAGGCCTTGTCGGCGGAAAGCGTTCCTGCTGAGTTGATTGAAACCGAGCGCCGTATTGCGGCGGAGAAAGCGGCCGAATCGGGAAAGCCGGCAGAAATCGTCGCCAAGATGGTGGACGGCACGGTGCAGAAATTTCTCAAGGAAGTCACCTTGCTGGGCCAGCCTTTCGTGAAGAATGACAAGCAAACCATCGAGGCGCTGCTCAAGGCGAGCGGTGCGAGCGTGGCAAGCTTCGTGTTGTGCATTGTTGGCGAAGGTATCGAGAAGAAGTCGGACGACTTTGCTGCCGAAGTCGCCGCTCAGGCCGCAGCCGCGAAGAAGTAGGCGGGAGCCCCGGTAAATGACGTCCAAGTACCAGCGCATTCTTGTCAAACTCTCGGGTGAAGCCCTGATGGGTGACGACGCCTACGGCATCAATCGCGAGGTGGTGTCGCGCATCGTCGGTGAGATTGCCGAAGTGAGCGCGATGGGGGTGCAGGTGGGCGTCGTTATCGGCGGCGGAAACATCTTTCGCGGGATGGCGGGCGCTGCTTCCGGCATGGATCGCGCCACCGCTGACTACATGGGCATGCTGGCGACCGTCATGAACGCCATGGCGCTTGCTGACGCGATGCGCGGTGCTGGCCTGGTTGCACGCGTCCAGTCGGCCTTGCGCATCGACCAGGTGGTCGAACCGTACATCCGCGGCAAGGCGATTCGTCATCTTGAAAGCGGGCGCGTGGTGATTTTCGGCGCGGGTACAGGGAATCCGTTTTTCACCACGGACACCGCCGCCGCGCTGCGCGGTGCGGAAATCGGCGCGCAAATCGTGCTCAAGGCAACCAAGGTCGATGGCGTCTATTCCGCCGACCCAAACGTCGATCCGCATGCGGAGCGATTCCATCGCATCAGTTTTGATGAAGCGATTGCCCGCGATCTGCGCGTGCTCGATGCCACCGCATTTGCTTTGTGTCGCGACCAGAAACTACCGATTAACGTCTTCAGTATTTTCAAGCCAGGCGCGCTTCGTCGTGTCGTGGCCGGAGAAGATGAAGGCACGCTGGTCTACTGCTGAGGAGCCATTGGGCAATGATTGAGAAAACCAGGAAGGCGGCCGAAACAAAAATGATCAAGTCTGTCGAGTCGCTCAAACTCGATCTGGCCAAGATTCGCACCGGGCGCGCCCATACGGGACTGCTCGACCATATACAGGTCGATTACTACGGCAGCATGGTGCCAGTCAATCAGGTGGCAAATCTGACCCTGGTTGACGCGCGCACAATTGGCGTACAGCCGTGGGAAAAGAGCATGGTCGGCAAAGTTGAAAAAGCGATTCGGGATTCTGATCTCGGACTCAACCCGGCCGCAGTCGGTGAGTTGATCCGTGTTCCGATGCCAGTGCTGACGGAAGAACGTCGACGGGATCTCATTAAAGTCGTCAAGCAGGACGGCGAAGGGGCGCGCGTGTCGGTGCGCAACCTGCGACGTGACGCCAATAACGCGTTGAAAGAAGCGGTCAAGGAAAAAGAGATTTCCGAGGACGATGAACGCCGTGGTCAGGACGACATCCAGAAATTGACTGACAAATATATCGGTGAAATCGATCAGATGCTCGCGCTCAAGGAAGAGGAACTGCTTCAGGTCTGATCAGCTTGTTGCCCGGAACCAGCCCTCACTCAGTCGACGGATTACGCTGTGGTCATAAAGTTTTGCGAAAACGCACGGGCAGTAGTCAAGAGTGACTCCCGCTGGGAACTGGTGCAACGCAGCGGCGATCCGTGCTGGCCACAACGACCACGGCATTGGCGCGACGGGCCGGCTGGCATTAGCATGAGAGGCGAATGAACTTGGATCGCTTCTAAAGCCGCGACATGGCGAAGACTTCCTTTATCAGCTCGACGCGTGAGATTCCCGAAGGCTCGGTGGTTCCGGGACATGTGGCGATCATCATGGACGGCAATGGCCGGTGGGCGCGCAAGCGCTTTTTACCGAGGGTCGCGGGCCATTCTCGCGGTGTCGACACGGTGCGGGACATGATTCGCAGTTGTATCGAGCGTGGCATCTCCTACCTGACCTTGTTTGCCTTCAGCTCCGAAAACTGGCGCCGCCCGGCTGACGAGGTCTCTTTTTTGATGCAATTGTTCGTGCGCTCCTTGAAGAAGGAAGTGGCGCGCATGAACGAAAATGGTATTCGTTTCCGTGTCATTGGCGATTTGTCACGTTTCGATGGTTCGCTCGTTTCGATGATTCACGATGCACAGGCGCTCACCGAAAACAATACGACGCTTCATCTGACGATCGCGGCCAATTACGGTGGTCGATGGGACATCCTCCAGGCAGTTAACCGCTGTCGTGTAAAGATCGGCGCAGACGGTGAGGTCACCGAAGAGGCGCTGGCGTCGAATCTTTCGATGGCATTTGCGCCCGAGCCTGACTTGTTCATCCGCACCGGCGGCGAAACGCGCATCAGTAATTTCCTGCTATGGCAACTGGCGTACACCGAACTGTATTTTACCGGCACGCTTTGGCCCGATTTCGACGACGCAGCGTTTTCCGCAGCGCTTGATTCGTTCGCTGCCCGCGAACGGCGCTTCGGGCGGACAAGCGAGCAATTGAAGACCGCTTCGGCGAACCCCGGCGGCAATCAGAAAGGTCATGCTTAGAACCCGCGTTATCACCGCGCTGATCATGGTGACCGTGTTCGGGATCGCTCTGTTCTACTTTCCACCGACGGCGTGGATCGCCTTTGTCGTGCTTGTGTGTTCCGCTGCAGGGTGGGAATGGGGTGCGCTGTGTGGTTGGTCGAGCCTTGCACGTGTTGTCTATGGCGGGGTGGTCGGACTGACGACCGCCTTCATGGCGTGGACGATTGCTGACGTTGCCAAAGGCGGTTACGCCGCTGTGGTTCCGCTTGCCGCGTTCGGTGCATCGGCCATCTTCTGGTTTGTGATTGCGTTCGTATGGCTGAAATTCCGTTGGCGCCTCGGCGGCGGCCTGATCGCCGTACTGGTGGGTCTCGTGGTGTTGGTACCCACTGCGCTTGCGCTGATTTATTTACGGGAATTCGATCCGTGGTGGTTGCTTGCTGCCATGGTACTGGTCTGGATCGCCGATATTGCCGCCTACTTCAGCGGACGGGCGTTCGGACACAGGAAGCTGGCGCCGTCAATCAGTCCGGGAAAAAGTTGGGAGGGTGTTTTCGGCGCGATCATCGCCGTGGAGGTGTACGGTGCGGTTGTTGTCACGAGTGCCTCGCTCGATCTTTCTCTTGCGCAGATGTTCATCGCTGCGGTCGCGCTCGCGGCACTGACCGGCGTCAGCGTGGCCGGAGACCTGTTCGAATCGATGCTCAAGCGGCAGGCGGGAATCAAGGACAGCAGCAATTTGCTGCCCGGTCATGGCGGCATTCTGGATCGTATCGACAGCCTGACTTCAACACTACCGTTGGTGGCACTCTTGATGATTGTTGTTGCCTGAGGGAACAGCTGGGTGAGCGAAAATCACGAGGCCCTGCCCCGTTTCATCCCTTGGCGCAAAACGCAGGTGTGCCGACTATCCGGAAACAATTGATGCCAGAAATCCAGACCTTGACGGTGCTTGGTGCGACCGGGTCCATCGGCCAAAGTACGCTGGACGTCGTTGCAAGGCATCCAGCACGCTTTCGCGTTCATGCACTGACGGGCCGTTCGCGCCTCGAATTGCTTGCGACACAATGTGCCCGCTTTGAGGCGCGTTTTGCCGTAGTGGCAGACGATGCCGCAGCGGCTCGACTCCGGACGCACTTGCAAACGAACGGTGCAGAGACCGAGGTGCTGGTCGGTGACGCGCAACTTTGTGCAGTGGCACAGGCACCTGAGGTCGACGCGGTGATGGCGGCAATTGTCGGTGGGGCTGGATTGCGGCCGACTTTGGCCGCAGCGCGCGCCGGCAAGCGTGTTCTGCTGGCGAACAAGGAAGCGCTTGTCATGGCCGGGTCGCTGTTCATGGACGCGGTTTCACAGGGCGGTGCGGAACTGCTGCCGATTGACAGCGAACACAACGCCGTCTTCCAGTCGCTACCCGCCGGCTTCGGCAGGGTTCCGGGCGCTGCTGGCGTCAGTCGCGTGTTGCTCACCGCATCCGGTGGGCCGTTTCTCGATCGTGCCGTCGGCACATTGGTAGATGTCACGCCCGAAGAGGCCTGTGCCCATCCCAACTGGTCGATGGGCCGCAAGATCTCGGTCGACTCTGCGACCATGATGAACAAGGGGCTGGAGGTCATCGAGGCGCATTGGCTATTTGGCGCCACGGCGGAGCAGATCGATATCGTGGTGCATCGGCAGAGCGTAATCCACTCGATGGTTGAATACGTCGACGGTTCGGTGATCGCCCAACTGGGGAATCCCGATATGCGCACACCGATTGCGCACGCACTCGCGCACCCGGAACGGATTGATTCCGGAGTCTCGGCACTCGATCTGTGCCGGATCGGCAGGCTCGATTTCGAAGCGCCTGACATGCAACGCTTCCCGTGTCTTGCACTGGCCTATGCTGCATTGCGCGCAAGCGCTGGCATGCCGGCGGTGCTCAATGCGGCCAATGAGGTCGCGGTGGCCGCGTTTCTTGAACGACGCATCCCTTATCTTTCGATTGCGCGGACGATCGAGTCGGTGATGTCGACCATGTCGGGCGCCGCTAGCGCATCGCTGGAGGAAGTCGAAGCCGTGGATGCCGAGGCCAGACGACGCGCCCACGCCCTGATTGCCGATCGTAAGGTGGCCTGATGTCCCTGCTCGAATATGTGGTTCCGTTTGTTGTCGGTCTCGGTCTGCTCATCCTCATCCATGAGCTGGGCCACTATTCCGTCGCGCGCTGGTGCAACGTCAAGGTCCAGCGCTTTTCGGTCGGATTTGGCCGGCCGTTGCTCAAGTGGCGCGCTGGCGCCGATCGTACGGAATGGGTGCTTGCCGTTTTTCCGCTCGGCGGCTACGTCAAGATGCTCGACGAGCGCGAAGGGGAGGTCCCGACAGAAGAGCTTCATCGTGCCTTCAATACGCAGCCGGTATGGCGGCGTTTCGCCATCGTCGCGGCAGGCCCGCTGGCCAACCTGTTGCTCGCGATACTGCTTTACTGGATTGTTTTCGTCGGTGGAGTGGACGAGTTGCGCGCGCGCGTGCAGATCACGGCGCCGGAGAGCGCCGCTGCCGTCGCCGGGTTTCACGATGGCGACGAAATTCTTACGATTGGCGACGAGACTGTGCACTCGTGGCAGGATTGGCGCTGGGGCTTGCTCAAGGCGGTGATGGATGAGCCGACGGTGAATGTTTCGGTGATGACGTCCGAGGGCGAGCGTCAGTTGCGTCAGCTTACGGTTGATGCGGTGGTTGTCGACGAGGGGCGCGAAGATCCGATTGCACAACTCGGGTTTCGACCCTACCGGCCACCGATCCCGCCGGTGCTTGGGCAAGTGCTCGATGATGCGCCAGCTGCTATCGCGGGCCTGCAGGCCGGGGACAAAATCGTCGGCATCGAAGGGCTGCCGATCGACGATTGGCAGCAGCTGGTCGATCAAGTCAGCGCCGCACCAGGGGAGCCGCTGCGGTTCAGTATCTTGCGTGACGGTGAGACGGTGGAGCGGATCGTCACGCCGCGCGCCGAGCAGGTCGACGGAGTACAGATTGGACGCATCGGTGTAGGCGTCCAACCGCCGCTGGAAGGACGCGACGCGATGTTTGTCAATGTATCTTACGGCCCGGTCGACGGACTGTTTCGCGCGGTGCGCCAAACCTGGGAGATGAGCACCTTCAGTCTGGCCATGATCGGGCGCATGATTACCGGCGAATTATCCTGGCGAAACCTCAGCGGTCCGTTGACGATTGCGGACTACGCCGGCCAGACGGCACGAATGGGGCTTGATCATTACCTCAAGTTTCTGGCGCTCATCAGCATCAGCCTTGGCGTGCTCAACCTGCTGCCCATCCCGGTGCTGGACGGCGGGCATTTACTGTACTATGTGATCGAAATGCTTCGAGGCGGCCCCGTCCCCGAGCGCGTCATGGAAATTGGCCAGCAAATCGGTCTGGCACTTCTGGTCATGCTCATGGCGTTTGCTTTCTATAACGACATAAATCGCCTGATTTCTGGCTGAAATTCCAATGATACGAACGCTTATTTCCGGGCTTTTTGCCGCCCTGATACTGGTCACACCCGCGCTCGCGTTTGAGCCTTTTGTGGTCAAGGACATTCGAGTGGAAGGCATCCAGCGGACCGAAGCCGGTACCGT
>CBDTZF010000008.1:0-19673 GCA_965364825.1 uncultured Rhodocyclaceae bacterium
CCGGCATGGCCGCCGCCAACAACAATCACATCGAATCGATCGGGGTAGAGCATGACGCGTCCTGCACGTTTGCGCTGCTTGAACAAGGGCGCGATTCTACCGCGTCGGCCACCGCAAAGCCAGCACGCGAGCACGATGTTTCACGCGTTTATGTCGTGGAAACATCATGTTAGGGCCGTTGACTCACGCCCGCCCAGCCGGCATGTAAGGCCGCCGCATCGGCCGGTGTCCAATGCCTGAGAGACACAACGGAGCACGATCATGAACGCCCGGACACTCGTAAACATCCTGACCACACTGCTTGTCAGCCTGACGGTCGCGTCAATCGCGCACGCCCAGACGAAGAACGGCTTCGACCTGTCGGAAAGCCTCGTTCCGGCCGATCAGATTCTCCCCGGCGGGCCACCCAGGGATGGCATTCCG
This sequence comes from uncultured Rhodocyclaceae bacterium, assembly GCA_965364825.1. GTDB lineage: Bacteria > Pseudomonadota > Gammaproteobacteria > Burkholderiales > Rhodocyclaceae > Nitrogeniibacter. Next base: position 424 of record CBDTZF010000008.1, read on the forward strand.
GCGATCGATCAACCGCGTTTCGTCGCCGCAGCGCGTGCCGACTTCCTTGAGCCGAACGACGCTGTGCTCGGCATCATGCACCGCGGGGACGCCCGCGCCTATCCGATCCGCATCCTGAACTGGCACGAAGTGGTGAATGACCGCATCGGCGGCCAGCCGGTGGCGATCACCTATTGTCCGCTGTGCGGCAGCGGCGTGGCCTTCGTTGCCGAGCAGGGTGACACTATGCTCAATTTCGGCGTCTCCGGACTGCTCTACAACAGCGACGTGCTGCTCTACGACCGTGCCACCCATTCTTTATGGTCGCAGCTCATGGGGCGGGCGGTGGCGGGCGAAATGAAAGGCGCCGTGCTGACCGCGCTGCCACTGGTGCACACCACCTGGGCCGACTGGCGCACGCTGCATCCCGCCACCCAGGTGCTGAGCCCCGACACCGGCTACGGCCGCGCCTACAACCGTGACCCCTACGCTGGCTACGCACAACAAGACACGCTGTACTTCCCGGTCGCCTTCCGCCGCGCCGGCTTTCACCCCAAGGAGCGCGTACTCGGCGTCAGCCTCGGTGACGCCTCCAAGGCCTACCCGTTCGCCGAGTTGCACAAGGCGCCCGCAGTGTTCGAGGACACGGTCGGTGACCGACGCATCTCGATCCGCTTCGACAAACGCGCCGAGCGCGCGCAAGCCTACGATGCCGATGGCGCACCCTTGAGCGCGACCACGCTCTACTGGTTCGCGTGGTACGCCTTCCATCCCGACACGACGGTCTATCGCGCGCCTGACTCGTAGAACCTGTCCCAAATTAAGCCGGCGCGCTGGCGAGCGCGCGGCGATCAGACCATAATTGAGCGGAGCGTTTGATTCAGAAGGTCTTCACCATGCAATCCGGCAGCGCGGCACTGGCCGCCATACCCGTCCCGGCCGACCGGCGCATTCCCGGCAATAAAGCGATCTGGGTCGGTATCTACTGCGAGCTGAGCGAGTTCGCGTTGATGTTCCTCGTCTATTTCATCGCTCGTGCCCACCACCCGGAGGCCTTCCTCGACGGCCCCGCGAGGTTGTCGACGCTGGCCGGTGTCGCCAACACGCTGATCATGCTCACCAGCAGCTATTTCGTCGCGCGCGCGGTGGTGGCGATGCGTGCCGACCGCCTGCGTCGCTGTCTGCAATGGCTGGCGCTGGCGCTGGTCACCGGCATCGGCTATCCCGTCGTGAAGACCTTCGAAGTGCGCTGGAATCTCGCCAACGGCGTGACCGGCGATGGCAACGTCTTCCACATGGCCTACTACTTCCTCACCATCACCCATCTGATGCATGTGATCTGGGGCCTGCTCGGCGTGCTGTTCGTGATGGCGCGCACCGCGATGGGCGCGTATTCGTCAAAGGACTACGGGGGTCTGGAAGCGTTTGCCTGCTACTGGCACACCACCGATCTGGTCTGGCTGATGATCTTTCCACTCTTTTACGTACTGCATTGAGGCGTAGAAAATGATGCACGCCACAACACGCTCACTGACCCTCTCCTGGCTGGCGCTGGTCGTTCTCACGCTCACCGGCGCGCTGCTCGGCGAAGCCGGTCAGCCGGGTTTCTGGGTGACTCTTTCGGTCGCGGTCATGATGGCGGTCAAAGGCCGGCTGGTGATCGACCAGTTTCTCGAACTGGGCAACGCGCACACCAGCATCCGCGCGTTGATGCGGCTCTATGCCAATGTGATTCCGGCGCTGGTGATGATCACTTATTTGTTCGGGCCGCAGATCGCACGGCTGACGGCCTTATGAGCGCCAACGGGAAGGCAGCAGCGTGGCGGCCAGCGCGGCGATGATCAACACCGCCGCAACATAATCTTCGGGAAACGGCATCTCGCCGGTAATCCACATCGCCGAGCCCAGTCCGATTACCGGGATGAACATGATCGATAGTCCGCTGGCCACGGGTGGCACGCTACGCGCGATCGAAAACCACAGAATCTGCGCGATGCCGTAGTTGATCGCGAAGCCGTAGGTCAGCGCTACCCACATGGTCGGCGTAAAGTCGAAATGCGGCACCGGTTCGAGCACGACGGCCAGCAGCCACACCACCGGCACGACCATGACGAACATCCACACCGTCAATGCTTCGGTATTCACCCCCACCGACAAGCGTTTGAGCAGCAGCGTACCGAGCGCCCAGCAGGCGGCGGCCGTGAGCATCCACACCAAGCCAACAGGATGCCCGGCCAACGTATCCAGCTCGTGCCACAAAAGCAGGAATACGGCCGCGGCTGCGCAGGCCGTTGCCAGCCACAGGCGCGGGCTCATTTGCTCGCGGAAGAACAGCACGCCGATCAGCACCGTCCAGATCGGCATGGTGAAGCCGACGATCGCCGCGCGGCCCGAGGTCAGCGCCTGCACGCCGAAAATCGACAAGGTATGCCAGGCCAGCACATTGGGCAGCGCCAGCAGCGCGATCTGCGGCAACGCGCTGGCCGGTACGCGCAGTTTGATGCCGCGGCTGCGAAACCAGACGATCAGCAGCATCAGACCGCCGGTCATGGTGAGCGCGCGGAAATACAGCGGTGTCATCTCGCGCAGCGAAATCTTCATCACCGGCCAGTTGACGCCCCACAGCACGGTGAGGAGCGCGAGCGAGAACAGCTTGCGTGCGGGAATCATGATCGGCTGACGAAAACGCGGCGGACACCGGTCCGCCGCGCAGTCATGGCAGCTTACTTGAGCGCGGCCAGCGCCGCGGCGTAGTCAGGCTCGTCGGCAATCTCGCCGACCAGTTGCGAATGAAGCACCTTGTTCGATTCGTCCAGCACCACCACGGCGCGCGCGGTCAGCCCGGCCAGCGGGCTGGTCGACAGCGCGACACCGTAATTGCGCGCGAAATCCGCGCTGCGGAAGGTTGACAGCGTCTTTACATTGTCGAGCCCTTCGGTTTCGCAAAAGCGGCTGGCGGCGAAGGGCAGGTCGGCCGAGATGATGAGCACCACGGTGTTGTCGAGGCCGGACGCTTCGGTGTTGAATTTTCGCGTCGATGTGGCGCAGGTCGGTGTATCGAGGCTCGGCACGATGTTGAGCACCTTGCGTTTGCCGGCGAAGGCTTCGAGGCCGACATCATTCAGATCCGCAGCAGCCAGCGAAAACGCCGGCGCAGTCTCGCCTTTATTCGGGAGGTTTCCAGCCACTTCCACCGGATTGCCATGAAACGTTACGGTTGCCATGCGTCTTCTCCTCTCACCATCGGGGGTTATTACTGTGCGCCGCGAGTGTCGCGGCAGGCTCGAAAGTGTGACACAGCAAAGTTGCATTTGGTACGACCAAGCGTCGATGATGACGCTGTCTGCCCGACCCAAGGATCATGTCATGCGCCCATTTACGCGGCTCGCAATCCTGTTGCTCGTCTTTACCGTAGCGCCGGCACACGCCGCACCGCTTCCGGCGTTGGGCGTGCAGCCTTCCGCCGTGACCGTTTCGGGCATCTCGTCCGGCGGCTACATGGCGGTGCAATTCCATGTCGCCCATGCCTCGATCGTCGATGGCGCCGGCGTGCTCGCCGCGGGGCCTTACGAGTGCGCCGAAGGCAGCGTGTGGCGGGCGCTCGAGGACTGCATGTCGCCCGACGCCGATAACCCCGTACCCGACACCGCAAGCTCGGTGGCGCGCGTCGACGAGGACGCCGCCGCCGGCCGCATCGATGTCCCCGCCGGCCTGATGGGCGACCGCGTGTGGCTGCTCTCGGGCGGTGCCGACCGCACGGTGGCGCGCTCGGTGGTCGATGCACTGGCCGCCTTCTATCGCACCTGGATCGCTGCCGACGCACTGGCCTACGTCACTGTACCCAACGCCGGACACGCCATGCTCTCGGTCGACGATCCGCAGGCCAACGACTGCCCGACCTCCGAACCGCCATTCATCAATCGGTGTGACGACGTCGACGCTGCCGGCCAGTTGCTCGCGCACCTGCAGGGACCTTTGCAACCGAAGGCCGAATCCGCCAACGGCGAACTGCTGGCTTTTTCACAACGCGAATACACGCGGGCTGCCGGCGCCGCGGGCATGGGTGCAACCGGATATCTCTACGTGCCGACAGCGTGCCGTGCAGGTGGCTGCCGGGTGCATGTGGCGTTTCATGGCTGCCGACAGAGCGCCGACCAGATCGGCACGCGCTTTGTCGAATTCGCCGGTTACAACCGCTGGGCAGAATCCAACCGCGTGGTGGTGCTCTACCCGCAGACCACGCCACGTTACGGCTTGACGTGGACCGGCGGCTGGCCGCGCTGGGTATTCAACCCCAAGGCCTGCTGGGATTGGTGGGGCTACGAAAACGCCGACTACGCAACGCGCGAGGGCGTGCAGATCGATGCCGTCAAGCGCATGCTGGACCGCCTCGCCGATCCCGTCGTCCTGGAAACGGCCAAACCTGAATGAATCTGGAAACCGACCAGCTCGTCCTTTTTGCCATTCTCGCCGCCACCGTGGGCCTGTTCTTCTGGGGCCGCTGGCGTCACGACATGGTGGCGCTGGCCGCGCTGCTTGCCTGCGTGTTCGCCGGGCTGGTACCTGCCGATGCGGCCTTTGCCGGTTTCGGCCACCCCGCGGTGATCACTGTCGCCGGCGTCCTCGTACTCAGCAGCGGACTGCAAAATACCGGCGTGGTCGACACGCTCACCCAACGCATCGGTATTGCCAAGTTGGGGCCGGTGCGCGGCATGGCGCTGCTGATCGGCGTCGGCGCGATTTTGTCGGCCTTCATGAACAACGTCGGCGCGATGGCACTGCTCATGCCGGTGGCGGTGCAACTGGCCAGCCGCCACGACATTCCGCCTGGCAAGGTGCTGATGCCGCTGTCTTTCGGCACGATTCTCGGCGGCATGACCACGCTCATCGGCACACCGCCCAACCTCATCGTCTCCAGTTTTCGCGCGAGCACCGGCGCGGGCAGCTTCGGCATGTTCGATTTCACCCCGGCCGGTTCCGCGGTGGCGGCGGCGGGCATCGTGTTCCTCGTTTTGATCGGCTGGCGTATCGTGCCGGCGCGCACGCAGAAAGGCGCCGGCAGTTTCGATACCGGCACCTACCTCACCGAGGCCTGGGTGACCGAAGACGGCAAAGCGGCCGGCAAGCACCTGCACGAGGTCGAGAGCGAACTGGACGAGGCCGACGCGCAAGTGATCGGCATGGTGCGCAACGCCTTCCGGGTGACCGCACCCAACCCGTGGCGGGTGCTGCGTGCGGGCGACATCCTGGTGATTGAAGCCGATCCGGAGTCCCTCTCCGGCGCGATCTCGAGCCTCGGTCTGACCCTCCACGACCCGGACGCCAAACCGCCTGACGAAGAGGACGCGGATGCGGACCCCGACACCGAGGCAGGCGCGGACGCCACCGCGGCCGCCGAATCCGGCGATGAGGACAGCGCCCGACAGTCCAATGGCGATTCAAATGAGGATGGCAACGGCGAAAACGGCAAGAATGGCGAAAAATCGCGCAGGAAACGCGACAAGAAACGCACCGATAATGACGAAACCCAGTTGCAGGAACTGGTCGTGTTACCCCGCTCTGCGCTGATCGGCCGGAGCGTCACCGATATCCACTTGCGCACTCGCTTCGGCATCAATCTGCTTGCCATTTCGCGTCAGGGTCGGCGCAGTATCCGCCGCTTGCGCTCGACCACCATCCGTGCGGGCGACGTGCTGCTGATGCAGGGCATCCCCGAGGCCTTGTCGGAATTCGCCAACGAGTTCGGCGGCGTGCCGCTAGCGACGCGAAACATCAGCTTTCCGGCGCGCGGCAAGGCCAGCCTCGCCACCGGCGTGATGGCCTGCGCCATTGCCGGCGCGGCGTTCGGCCTGCTGCCGGCAGCGATCGCCTTTGCTGCCGCCGCGCTGGTTTATATGGTGACCCGGATCGTGCCACCCGACAAAGCCTTCGAGGCGATCGACTGGCCGGTCGTCGTGTTGCTCGGCGCGCTCATTCCGGTGGCCGGCGCGATGGCCACCACCGGCGCCGCCGACGCGCTCGCCAAAGGACTGCTCGGGAGCGTTCCCGGCAATCATCCCGTGATCGCGCTCGCGATCGTCCTTGTGGTTACCATGACGCTGTCGGATTTCATGAACAACGCCGCCACCGCAGCGGTGATGTGCCCGATCGCGATCAGCGTCGCCGGCCAGCTCGGCGTCAATGCCGACGCCTTCCTGATGGCGGTCGCCATCGGCGGCTCCTGCGCCTTCCTCACCCCCATCGGCCACCAGAACAACACCCTCATCCTCGGCCCCGGCGGCTTCGGATTCGGCGACTACTGGCGCCTCGGCCTGCCGATGGAAATCCTCGTCGTCGCCATCGCCCTGCCGATGCTGCTGTGGGTGTGGCCGTTGTGAGCGCGGCGGGCGCTGGACTCGCGGTCGGACGGCTCGGCCGCGAGGTTTCCCTCACCCCCGGCCCCTCTCCCGGCGGGAGAGGGGAGGGAAAAAACCATCTCCCGCCGGGAAATGGTTCGGGGTGAGGGCGCGCGCGGCAGCTTCAATCGACCTTGATATGCACCGCCTCCGGTCGCCCCGGTGATGCCTTGGGCAGCTCGATACGCAGCACACCGTTGTCGTAGCTGGCGCGTGCGGCGTCGGCTTTGACCGCGGCCGGCAGCGGCACCGCTCGGCGGAAGCTGCCGTAGGCGCATTGCATCACGCGCCAGCGGCCGTCCGAGGTTTCGCGATTGAAGCGTTTTTCGCCCGATACCGTCACCGTCTGACCGCTCGCCTCGATCTGGATCTCGTCTTTCTTCATGCCGGGCAGTTCGAGCCGCACGACGAGGCGATCCTCGTCCTCGAAGATGTCGCCGCCAAGCATCGCCCATCCGCGCGTTGGCAGGTAAAAGGCGTCGTCAACCTCGGTGCTTTCCGGTAAATCGGTGGCGTCACCGGGACGAAAGCGGGTTAGCGCATTCGATGCTGACTGCCACAGATGACGCCAGCCGTCCGAGACGTTGCCCCAGAAGGATTCAAAGTTCTCGCGTAGATTTTCCAATGCCATTAAAGCTCTCCTTGCCCGTGCGACGGGCGGTCAGGCGACGTCGATACGGATCTTGCGCGGCTGTGCATGCGCGGCCTTGGGAATGCGCAGCGTGAGCACGCCATTGGCGAACTCGGCTTTAACTCCCGCGGGGTCCAGATCGCGCGACAGCGTGAACACCCGTCGGTAACGCGGCAGTGCCACTTCAGCATGGGTCGCCTGCATGTCGTCGCTCAAAGGCAGACTCAGCTCGCCTTCGATGGTCAGGCTGTCGGTTTCGACCTGCACGTCGAGTCGGTCCTTCGGCACGCCGGGCAGGTCGGCACGCAGCACGATGCCGTCGGCGCTTTCGATCACATCCACGGCGGGCAGCATGGCCGGCTCATCACGGCGCGACTGTTCAACTTTCTGTGCTTCATTCATGTTCACTCTCCTCACTGGATCGCAATGCGGCTGGCTTTGGCGGCGGACTTGCGCGCCACGCGCACGTGCAGCAGGCCGTCGCGATATTTGGCTTCAACCGTTTCGGAATCGACATCGTCGGGCAAGGAGACGACGCGCCGGAAACGGCCGGCAAAGCGTTCCTCGACATGGGCGATCGAGCCTTCGGGCAAGGGCTCGCCCGCGCGTTCGCCATCGATTGTCAGCACACCTTTCTCGATGCTCAGTTCGATCGCGCCCGGGTCGATGCCCGGCAGAAACGCGAACACCTCGATGGATTCCGGTGTGCTGCCCAGATTGATTGCCGGATAGCGGCGCTGCGCCTGGCCGCGGATGTTGGGCGAATCTTCAATGCCGTGCAGCATGTCCCGCTGCAGACGGTCGAGTTGGGCGAGCAGTTCGCCCGGGAACAGGGTACGAAACACCATGATAGGTCCTCCCATGGGGGCGCCGCAGATCGGCGCCTTCACTACCCGATATGAGGCCTCCTGGCGGGACTTCAAGCAGAAAAATTGGCGCGACCGGACGGTGCGCCGGGAAATCAGCGAAAGACGATGGTCTTGTTACCGTGCACCAGCACCCGGTCTTCGAGGTGGTAGCGCAGGCCGCGTGCGAGCACCGTTTTTTCGATGTCCTTGCCGTAGCGCACCATGTCATCGGCCGCGTCGGAATGGTCGATGCGGTTTACATCCTGCTCGATGATCGGCCCCTGGTCGAGGTCGGCGGTGACATAGTGGCAGGTGGCGCCGATCAGCTTGACGCCCTTGTCCCACGCCTGATGGTAAGGCCGCGCGCCGACGAAGCTGGGTAGAAAGCTGTGGTGAATGTTGATGATGCGACCCGGGTAGGCGGCGCACAGCGCGGACGGCAAAATCTGCATGTAGCGCGCCAGCACCATGGTGTCGCCACGCACCTCTTCGAAAATGCGCTGCACTTCGGCGTAGGCGGTGTGCGTGTTGTCCGCGGTGACGGGCACATGGTGAAAGGCGATGCCATGCCATTCGACGAAACCGCGGAGGGTGTCGTGATTCGAGATCACGCACGCAATTTCGATGTCGAGTTCTTTCGACTGCCAGCGCGCGAGCAGGTCGTAGAGACAGTGTTCCTGTTTGGACACCATCAAGACGACGCGCTTCCTGACCGCCGAATCGGTGATCTTCCAAACCATGTCGAGCGCCTCGGCGAGCGGCGCGAAGCGCGTGCGAAATTCGGCGAGATGGAACGGAATCGAGTCCGCGCGGATCTCGATGCGCATGAAATAGTGCCCGACCGACTCGCCCTTGCGCGGCGGCTCGGCGTGCAACGACGTTTCCAGAATCCAACCATTCACATCGGCGATGAAGTTGCCCACTTTGGCAACGATGCCAACCTGATCGGGGCAGGATGCCGACAGCGTGTAAAAACGTTCGCGATGCATAGTGCGGTGGCCTCAGATGCACGCCGAGGCGGCGACGATTTCACCCATCAGGGCATCGTAGTCGCGCGTCACCGAGTATTGCGGAAACTCGCGCACTACGTTGTCCGGCGGGCAGAAAAGAATGCCGGCGTGGGCTTCGCCAAGCATGTTGATGTCGTTGTAGGAATCACCGGCGGCGATCACCTTGAAATTGATTTCCTTGAAACGCCGCACCGCCTCCTGCTTCTGGTTGGGCATGCGCAGGTGATAGTCGGTGACAAATCCGTCCGCGTCCGCGGAGAGCTTGTGGCAGAACAGGGTCGGCTGACCGAGTTGCGCCATCAGCGGCATGGCGAAGTCGTAAAAGGTGTCGGAGAGGATGATCACCTGGAAGCGCGTGCGCAGCGTGTCGAGGAAGGCCTTGGCGCCAGGCATCGGGCTGAGCGTGGCGATAACTTGCTGAATATCGGGCAGGCCCATGCGATGTTCGCGCAGCAGGTCGAGCCGGTAGCGCATGAGCGTGTCGTAATCCGGTTCGTCACGCGTGGTGCGGCGCAGGCCATCGATGCCCGTCGCGGCCGCGAATTCGACCCAGATTTCAGGAACCAGCACACCTTCGAGATCAAGACAGACGAGTTGCACGGCCAGACCCTTGTTTCAAGTGGAAAATCCGCCGCATTCTAGCAGGTCGCCCGGCGCTTCAAGTGCGCGTCCTCGCGCGGTGATGGTGACATGGATCGAAAGGGATTCCCGCACGCTGCGGCGGCTGATAACATACGCCAACGTACGGCAACGAACTTGTGCGGCGCGCGGCGCATCCGGTCGCGCGAAGAGACTTCACTGGAAAGGATATTCGCCATGTCGCAAAAAGTGCTCGTGTCTTTCGGCGCGAATAATGAATACGAATTCAACGTCCAGTCGGCCGACACCGTCGGCATGGACAAGAGCACGGCGCGCGCCTGGCTGGGGCAAGAATTCGAAGATCTTGAATGCGCGCCGAGCAATCCGATGGGCAAGGTGCTGGTGCTCGACATGATCCTCAACGTCGCCAAATACGGTGGCACTGCGCGATTTGCCGAGGCGGGCGACTGGGCACACAAATTTGCCGCCGCGGTCGCCGTTTCGCTCGACCGGCCGGTCGCCAAGGTCGACGTCGGCACCTTCACCGTCGGCTGAACGGCACATGCGGCTCAGTGCTCCCGGCCCAGGCGGTAGAGCGCCAGGCTGGCGAGAAAATTGGGTTCTTCCTTGACCACCACCCCGTCATCGAAGCCCAGGCCCTCGCGGATCACGATCCCGTTCATCTCGCATAGCGCCTCGAAATCGGAAATCGTGAAGAAACGGCGGTTGGGCGTGTTGAACCATTGATGCGGCAGGCTGCTCGACACCGGCATGTGGCCGTTGAGCAGCGCCTGACGGTGGCGCCAGTAGCCAAAGTTGGGAAAACTCACCACCGCTTCGCGCCCCACGCGCAGCATCTCGGCCAGGATGCCTTGTGTGTTGTGCACCGCCTGCAATGACATGCTCATGATGACGTGATCGAAGAAACGGTCTTCGAAGCCGGCCAGCCCGCGTTCGAGGTCGAGCTGCAATACGTTGACACCATTGGCAATGCAGGCACGCAGGTTCTCCGTATCATTCTCCACACCGTAGCCGAGCACTTGACGCGTTTGCGCCAGTTCCTTGAGCAGCGTGCCGTCGCCGCATCCCAGATCGAGCACTTTTTCGCCGGGTTCGATCCAGGTGGCAATGACTTGGTGGTCGTAGCGTTCAAATGTCATAGGTCGATGCGATCGAAGTAGGCGGAAAGCACGCCGTGATAGTGCGGGTCGTCGAGCAGGAAAGAGTCGTGCCCGGCGCTGGAGATGACCTCAGCGTAGCTGACGTTACGCCGGTTGTGCAGCAGCGCATAGACGATCTCGCGGCTGCGCTCGGGCGGAAAGCGCCAGTCGGTTGAAAACGAGACCACCAGAAAACCCGCTTGCGCACGCGCCAGCGCCGCCGGCAGGTTGCCCGCAAAGTCGAACGCGGGATCGAAATAATCGAGCGCCTTGGTGGTCAGCAGATAGGTGTTGGCATCGAAGAAATCGGCAAACTTCTTGCCCTGATGGCGCAAGTAGGATTCGATCTCGAATTCAACGTCGTAGCTGAAGACCTGCTTGCCGTGACGCAGGTTGCGGCCGAATTTCTCGGCCATTGCGCCATGCGACAGGTAGGTGATGTGGCCGAGCATGCGCGCCAGCTTGAGCCCGCCTTCGGGCACGACATTGTGATCGTAGAAATGCCCGCTGTGGAAATCAGGGTCGGTCAGAATTGCCTGCCGGGCCACTTCGTTGAAGGCAATGTTTTCGGCCGACAGCCGTGGCGCGGCGGCGATTACCGCGGCATGGGCAATACGCTCGGGAAACTGCAGCGCCCACGACATCGCCTGCATGCCGCCCAGACTGCCGCCCACCACCGCAGCGAAACGCTCGATGCCCAACGCGTCGGCGAGGCGCGCCTGCGACACCACCCAGTCCTCCACCGACACGAAAGGAAAGTCGGCGCCCCACGGCCGCCCGGTGGCCGGATTGATCGTCGATGGACCGGTGCTGCCGTGGCACCCCCCGAGATTGTTGACGCCGATAACGAAAAATTTGCGCGTATCGAGCGGTTTCCCGGGACCGATGAGGTTATCCCACCATCCGGTGTTGTTGGGGGTGTCGGCGTAGTGGCCGGCAACGTGATGCGAGCCGGACAGCGCGTGGCACACCAGCACGGCATTACTGCGCGCCACGTTCAGTTCGCCGTAGGTCTCATAGACCAGTTCGTAGTCTTCGAGCCGGCCGCCACTCTTGAGCGTCAACGGTTCGCTGAAACACATGCGCTGCGGGGCGACGATGCCGACAGATCGAGGTTGCGTCATTAGGTTTCCGAAAAACAATCATCCCGGTCAGCGTCAGGCGCGGACCGGGATGTCCTCGCTTTAGCCGTATTTTTTGAGCGCCCGCAAGCTGATTTCAAATCGGCGCTGTTGGAAAGTAAGTTAGCGACGCGACGGAAAAATGTCAAACCAGCAGGCGCGCTACGGCTTCGTGCACCCGCTCCTGCTCATCCATCTTGAGAATGCGTTGTACCTTGGGTGCAAGGTCGCCCACATCGGCGCGCAGCACCTCCTGTTTGACGCCAAGCAATTGCATCGGCTGCATTGAGAAGATCCGCAGGCCCATGCCGAGCAGCAAACGCGTAAAGCGAGGGTCACCCGCCATTTCGCCGCACACCGACACCGGCAGGCTGTAGCGCGCACCGGCCTGGATGGTGCCGCCGATGAGCTTGAGCACCGCCGGATGCAGCGGATCGTAGAGATGGCCGACGGCCTCGTCAGTGCGGTCGACGGCCAGGGTGTACTGAATCAGGTCGTTGGTGCCGATCGACAGGAACTGCAAGCGTCGCACGAACATGCCCAGCGCGAGCGCTGCTGCGGGCACCTCGACCATGCCGCCGACTTCCATCTTGTTATCGAATTTCTGCTTGCTCTCGGTCAACTGCGCCTTGGCCTGAGCGATCAGTACCAGGCACTGATCAATCTCGGTGTAGTGCGCCAGCATCGGCAGCAGGATTTTGAGCTTGCCATAGTGCGAGGCGCGCAGCAGAGCGCGCAACTGGGTGAGAAATACCTTCGGCTCGGAGAGCGAATAGCGGATCGCGCGCAGCCCCAGCGCAGGATTGGTTTCACTGCGCTTGCCGAGCATTTCGAGCGCCTTGTCAGCGCCGACATCGAGCGTGCGGATAGTCACCGGCGCGCCGCCCATGCGTTTGAGCACCAGCCGATAGGCTTCGAACTGTTCGTCTTCATCGGGGAGTTGATTGCGCCCCAGAAAGAGGAACTCGGTACGGAACAGGCCAACCCCGTCGGCACCGACCGCCTTGGCCTGAATCGCGCCCTCTGGCAGCTCGATGTTGGCGAGCAAGGTGACGTCTTCGCCATCGAGCGTGGTGGCGCGCGCGCTTTTGAGCCGCCCCAGCTTGGAGCGTTCAAGTTCGAGTTCGGTCTTGCGAAGCTGATACTCCTCGAGTATCGGTTCGTCGGGATCGACGATTACCACGCCGCGCGTGCCGTCGATGATGATCAGTTCGTTGTCTTGAACCAGGTCGCGGATGTTGTGCAAGGCGACCACCGCCGGAATGCCCTGGCTGCGCGCGACAATCGCCGTATGGCTGGTCGGCCCGCCGGCGTCGGTGACGAAGCCCGACACATTGTGGCCGCGAAAACCGATGGTGTCGGCCGGCGACAAATCGTGCGCTACCACGATCGTGCCCATCGCGTCCTTGCGGCGCTTGCGCGGCAAATGGCCGGGGTGACCGAGCAAGACCTTGACCACCCGTTCGACCACCTGCACCACGTCGGCCTTGCGTTCGCGCAGGTAGGCATCCTCGATCTCGTCGAACTGCCCGACGAGCGATTCCATCTGCTGCACCAACGCCCATTCAGCATTTTCGCGGCGCTCCTCGATGAGCACGCGGGCCGCGTCGACGAGCATCGGATCATCGAGAAACATCAGATGCAGATCGACGAAAGCGCCGACTTCGCTGTGCGCCTGGGTTTGCTCGGTGCCGCCCTTGAGGGCGCGCAGTTCCTTGCGTACCGCTTCCACCGCGGCGTCGAGCCGGTCGACCTCGCGCTGCACATGGCGTGGCGGCACATGGAAGTGGTTGACCTGGAGCAGCGCATGCGACACCAGATGCACCTGGCCGATGGCGATGCCTTGGGAGACGGGGAGTCCGTGCAGGGTAAAGGGCATGGTTGGCCTGTTATCGTCGAGCGCGCGTCATGCGCACTGTGCGTCCGCTTGCGCGAGGCGGCAACGGACCATTGCGCCAACGCCACCCTGCGCGTTCATTCTTCTTCACCAAAGCGTTCGGAAATCAGCGCCACCAGCGCATCCATGGCCTCGTCTTCGCGCTCACCGCTGGTGTCGATGGTCACCTGCGCGCCCTTCGCGGCCGCCAGCATCATGACCCCCATGATGCTTTTGGCATTGACCCGGCGGCCGTCGCGCTCCAGCCACACTTCACACGGGAAGCTGCTCGCCAGTTGGGTGAGTTTGGCGGACGCCCGCGCATGCAGCCCGAGGCGGTTGATGATTTCAATTTCGTGACGCGGCATCTTGGTTTGTCTGTTCCAGCTATCGGGGCTTCGTCATAACGGTTTCATGCGTACCACGCCATCGCAGGCGCCGGTGATCGCGCGATCGATCAACTCCTCGATCGGCAGCTGTTCACGATACGTGAGCACGCGCAGCAGCATCGGCAGATTCACCCCCGCCACACCGGCCACATGGCCCGGCTCGAGCACACGCAGCACGAGATTGGCCGGACTGCCGCCGTACATGTCGGCGAGCACCAACACACCCTCACCGCTATCCACCGCCGCGACCGCGCGCTCGGCCGCCGGCTGCATGTCATGCGGATCGTCGCCGGGCATGAACGGCAGGGCCTGCAACTGCGACGGACGAGCGTTGAGCACGTGCGTCACGCAGTCGATCAAGGCCTGGCCGAGACCGGCGTGGGTGACGAGGAGAACTCCGATCATCTTCCGCCCGCGGCATTGCAATCCTTCGATTGTAGCCGAGCGGAGGTGTCCTGCGGGACGCTTCAGTCGCCGACTAGATTGTGCAGAAGCTTCAGCCGCGCGCTCGAACCTCCGTTTATCCGCCAGATACGCAGCCCGATCATCGCGACGCGGCGCGCAATCGTGCGATGCGTTCGGGCGTGGGCGGGTGGCTGGACAGATAGTCGCTCCAGTGCGCGCCATCTTCGCCTGACGCAGGCTCACGCGCCGCCTCGGCGCCGGTGCCGCCGCGACGCGATTTCGACAGCGCATCGAGCATGTCGGCCAGCAACACCGGCGAGCTGCCGCTGCGCGTGAGCAGCGTGGCGCCATAGTCGTCGGCCTCATGTTCGAAGTCGCGCGAATAAGCGGTACTCAGCACGCCGGCGGCGCCGGCCGTGGCAAGCGAACTGAAATCGCCCGTCCATGCGCCGATCACCGCCGCCAGCAGCGACGTCTGGATCAGATTGCGCAGGCCGTGGCGGTATTCGACATGGCCAAGTTCATGCGCAATCACCGCCGCCACATGCTGCGGTGTGGGCGCCAGTTTGACCAGCGCATCGGTGACCACGATGTCGCCGCCGGGCAGCGCGAAGGCGTTGGCGCCGATCGCTTTGGCGGCGCGGAAGTGCAGCCGTATGGGTGCGCCTTGCGCGTCCGCGGCGAGCAGTGGCGCAGTGGCGGTCTCGATCGAAGCGACGGCATCATCGTCGAGCGCGGTCGGCGCGAGCAGTCCGCTGCGATCGAGCGTGTCGAGCAATTGGTCATCGATCGCGCTGATCGTCTGTTGCGGTAGCGCGTTGGCGATGAGGCGTGCGCTCAGCGGCAAGCCCCAGCGGTAACCGGCTACGCCGACCACGACCAACAGCACGAGCGCGATCAGCACCCGCGCACCGCTGCCCTGCCAAACTGTGACCGCGCTTTCGGCATGCCCGGTGGCGGCCAGAAACGCCGTCAATTCGGCCCCCTGGCGCACCTCGCAAGCCCGCCCGCCGGGCAGGTCCGCACGCCGCACCGCCTGGCCCAACGGCTCATGCCAGCGCAACACCCCACCATAGAAGTGCTCGCTCGGCGCGCTGCCGTCGAGGATGTCGAGTCGCACCCCGCCATCGACCACGTTGAGGCGCACCGCACGCGGGCGGCTCGACTTGCCGTCGAACAGGCGTCCTTCGATCGACGGCAGCAGGATCATCAGAAGCCCAGATCGAGATCGAGCATGTCGGCCGCTTCCTCGCCGATCACACGCACCTGCGATTCCTGCGCGGCAACGAAATCATCCAGCGGCGCGGCCGGCAACACCGACAGATGTGTCGTCCGGTAGGCCCACAGGCGAACCACCGCGAACGGGCGGTAGAGCCCCAGCGTGATCAAGGTGAGCAGCCAGTTGGTGAGCACGATGAAAACGTAGCGCCGCGCACGCATCTGGCTGAGAAAACCGTGATCCTGCACGCGGGTGAGATTAAGCACGAGGTTGGTCAGGCGCACGCTCACATAGGGCGCGATCATTGCCACGCCCAGATAGAAGATCACGGCCGCCAGCATCACGCTGCTGCCCACCGCAGCTTTCTGCGCATCGTTCGCGATGCCAGCGGCGTCGAGCGCGGCAATCGGACCGAACACCACTGCGGCAATCACGGCGAGCAGTGCCAGCACGAGCACGCCGACGACGACGAAGATGCGATACACCGCGCGCGTCGGCAGCTCGACCGCGAACGGCGCGGTGCCAAAGCGCAGGTGATTGACCAGATAGCGGCGCTGCGCGGCGATCGCAAACGGGAACAGCAGCCCGAGCGTGAGCACGCCCGCGATCGGCCACAACACCCACGCCTTGGCGGCGTCCCAGGTGCCACCGTTGAAGGCAAAGCGCAAGCCGCGCCAGCTCGTGTTGTGGGCACGAAAGCGCATCGCGCGCGAGATCATCCACGGCAACAGCGCGAAGAACAGCAGCGTCGCCGCGAGATTGAGAAGGATGTGGAACTCGGCGGCGATGTTGGTGGCGATCAGCACGCCGACCACCAGCAGGCGGCCTTTGAGAATGCTGACCGGGTTGGCGTGATACTCGAACGGCGAGCCGTCGAGCAGCGTGTTGTTGAGAAAATAGCGCTCGCGCCGCACCTTGGCCCAGGCCGAGTAGACGCCCAAGGTGACGATCGACAACAGCAGGTTGACGATCCATATCTTGAAATAGGCGGCGCCGGAACCGGTAAATTCGAGCGGCAGTTCGTCGGCAGGCGCGGCGCTGGGCGCGAGAGGCAGGGCGTCGGGTGAATTCATGTCAGAGTCATCGAACGAAAGGTGAAAAGACGCGACTCTAACATGCCGTTGTCACAACGAATTGCGTTGTCTGGGCGTGTTTCGTCTTCAGGCCGCTTCAAGTGCCTTAATCACCTGGCTGGCGACGTCGTAGCCTTGCTGGGTGTGGATTTCCACCATGCAGGTCGGGCTGGTGACGTTCACCTCGGTGAGGCAGCCGCCGATGACATCGAGGCCGACGATCAGCAGGCCGCGCGCCCACAGCGTCGGCGCCAGCGTTTCGGCAATCTCGCGTTCGCGTTCGGTCAGCGGCATCGCCACACCGCGCCCACCCGTGGCCAGATTGGCGCGTGTCTCGCCGGCGCGCGCAATGCGCGCCAGGCTGTAGGGCACGACCTCGCCGGCGATGATCAGCACGCGTTTGTCGCCGTCGGCAATTTCCGGCAGATAGCGCTGCGCCATGATGGTGCGCGTGCCCAGCGCGGTCAGCGTTTCGATGATCGCGTTGCGATTGGGGTCGTCGGCGCGCACGCGGAAGATGCCGCTGCCGCCCATGCCGTCGAGCGGTTTGAGAATGGTGTCGCCCATCTCGTCGATGAAGGCATTGATGTCCACCGGCGCGCGCGCCACCAAAGTGGGCGCGGTGAACTGTGTGAACTCGGTGATGGCGATCTTTTCCGAATGGTCGCGTACCGCACCCGGATCATTGAATACCCGTGCACCGGCAGCCGCAGCGCGTTCGAGCATCCAGGTGGCGGTGATGTATTCGAAATCGAAAGGCGGGTCCTGACGGATCATCACCGCGTCAAATTCGGTAAGCGCAGCGCTTGACACCTCGCCGGCCACATACCATGCGGCATTGTCATCGCTCACCGTGATCGCCAGCGAGCGCGCGCCTACGCTGCCATCACGCAGCCACAGATCCGGGCGTGCGATGGCGTGAATGCTGTGCCCACGCGCCTGCGCCGCACGCATCATGGCGATGCTTGAATCCTTGTAGGCAGTGAGCGTGGGCAGCGGGTCGAGGATGAAGGCAAGTCGCATTAGTCGGTCTCGTCGGGGTCATCAGTCAAAGGCGGGCGCAGCGTCACATACACGCGCCGCGCCACGTAAACGCCAATCGCACTCAGCACCAGCGTGAGCGGCAGCACAACCACCGCACTGGCCAGCGACAACAGATGGGCTTCGGTGGTCGAGGCGGTCAGCGAGAGCACGCCGAGAAACAGCACCACGCTGGTCACGAAGCCACCGAAGACGGCAACCATGATCGCCAGCGCCGTGGGCAAGCGGTTCACGTCAAAAGCCCATGCCAAGCACGCGAACCGCGTGCGGTTGTGCGGCGGTCGAGTGTCATCGTGCCGCGAAACGCCGGGCGATGAAGCAGCTTCCTTCGTCGCATGCCACGGCTTCGTCCCGCATCGCCGGCACGGTCTGCTCCAGCTCCAGCAAGGGGCCGGTGAGCGCAGTCGTCAGATGGGGAACCATGCCGCTCTCACAATGGGCCCGGTCGCACCGGGCAAGATGGGAAATAGCGTTGCGGCCGATGTTACACCGTCGGCAGATGAATGCACCGCAATGTCCTTGGACGCATTACCGCGCCACGCCTTTCAGCGGCCGCATCCGCGCACCGTCGCCGACTCAAGCTACCACGGCCAGGCGCGCCAACACGCGCACGCCGCGCCCGTCGGACAGGTTCTCAGCATGCAGCGTACCGCCGTGAAAACCGGCAATGAGTTGTGCCACATATAGCCCAAGACCGAGATGCGGCTCCTCGCCGCCCTCGCTCGCACGCCCCGACACCATCGAATCGAACAGCTTTCCTTCCAACGCCGCCGGCAGCAACGGGCCGTGGTTGCTCACCGCCAGCTCGGCACCACCCTCGAAAAACGCCAGCGAGATGACCACGGGACGCTCGCCGCGGGCGAAGTCCACCGCGTTGTCCACCAGCTTGTCCAGCATCTGCGCGGCCAGATCGGGCGCGCCGCGCACCCACACCGGATAGGGCGGCAGCCTTTCCTCGAAACGCTGTGTCGGGTGGGCGAGGCGATAGCCGCCGACGCATTCGGCGACCACTGCGCGTAAGTCGAAGCGTTCCACATCGGTGGTCGCCAGCGCCTGCTCCATGCGTGTTGCCTCGCTCATGCGCGCGAGGATACGGGTCAGGCGCAACAGGCCGGCGTTGGCGCGGTCGAGGTAGGTTTGTGCGCCCGGCGGCAGCGCGTCGAGTTGCAGGTTTTCGAGCGACGAGCGCACCACTGCAACCGGCGTGCGTAATTCATGCGACAGCCGGCTGGCCATGGTTTCGAGATAGCCGTGGTGCTGGGCGAGGCGACCGAGCAGACGCGAGAAACTGCGCGACAGGTCGCCGACCTCGTCACCCGCCTTCGAGGCGGCCGACAGATCGGTGATGTGGCCACGCGCGTCGACCGCGTTTTCCGCCTCATCGCGCAGGCGGCGGATGCGCCACGACAATCGCGTCGCAAAACCGAGCACCACCACCGCGGCAATCGCAAAGCCGGTAAATGTCAGCAATACCAGCCGCGCAAAGGCGCGATCGCGCACCGAGGCGATCGCCTGCGTACTCTC
>CBDTZF010000009.1:0-19351 GCA_965364825.1 uncultured Rhodocyclaceae bacterium
CGTCGGCAGTAGGCAGCCATGCGAACAGCGCGGCCAGTGCGTGACTGCCGAGCAGTTGCTCGCACGCCCAGGCCGCGTCGGCGCCCGCGGCTTCGAGCACCAACAGACGCGACAGCGGCAGGCCGAGTTGATGGCAAGCGGGCGCATGCACCTGGCCGGGCGGGGCGACGAGAACGATCCAGCCGGCCTCGGCATCGAGTGCGCGCAACGCGGGCAGAAACAGACTGAATTCGCCGGCGCCGTAAACCGCATGCGTGATCTCGCTCAACGCCCCACAGGGCCAGCCGCCGCCGGGCAACTGCGCGTCGAGCGCCGGGTGACCGCTGCTCAGGGTTTCTGCTGTGGCTTGCGGACATGCCTTGCCACGCCACAGATCGGCGCGGGTCAACAGAGTATCGAGTGAAACGACGCTGGCAGACATGGCGGTATCAACTGAGGGAAAGCGAAGCCATGAAAACATGGCGAGATAACTGTAATTGTGTACAGTTATCTCGCCATGTCAAGGCGCCTTTCTTGTTGACAGCAGGGGTCTGATGAACTGGTAGCCGGATTTCAGTTGGCACGCGTCCGCGGTACGCCAATCACCACATTGCACGCCGTGCCACTCGGTATGTTCAGGGCAAAAGGCGCCTATGCTGGCTATACTCCGCGTTGTCCAAGACCTCGACTGGCTCGATCCAGAAATTTGTGCGACGCGAGTAGATCAACCCGATCGGTTCGTCTCATTGACGTTGCGTGATGCGCCACCCGCGGGTACAGCCCGGTCAGACAGATTTTCCCCTCACTCAAGGAGTTGTATCGCATGACATTCAACGTTCCTCTTGTCCGCGCACGGCTCGTGGCTTCCGCACTCGCTTCGTTGTTGCTGCTCGGTTCCGGCACCGCGCACGCTGCATGGACCCTGAACAGCGAGCAGTCAGAACTGGCGTTTGTTTCGATCAAGAAATCTGAAACTGCCGAAGTGGGCACATTCAATATGTTGACCGGGACGCTGGCAGACGATGGAAAAGCCAGCCTGACGATCGACCTGGGCAGCGTCAATACCGATATCGAAATTCGCGACACACGCATGCACGATATGCTGTTCGAGACCACAAAATATCCGAGCGCGCAACTGAACACCGCAGTCAACATCGATTCAGTGCAAGATCTCCAGCCGGGCGAAACCTTGATCCAGGAACTCGATGTCACGCTCGAACTTCATGGGCAATCCAAGTCCTTCAAGGCACCGGTCGTCATCACCGGTCTTGAAAACGGCAATATCCAAGTTGTGACGCAGGAACCGGTCATCATCAACGCGGTGGATTTCAAGCTGGTCGAGGGAATCAATCAGCTACGCGAAGTCGCGGGTCTGTCGTCCATCAGCCTGGCGATTCCCGTCACAGCGCAACTGGTGTTCACGCGTCAGTCTGACTGAGTTGCGATGGACCGGCGCCCATCACCCGGCGCCGCTCAGACCTTCTGGCGCATCAGGCGCGCTTTCTCGCGTTCCCATTCGCGCGTCTTATCCACCTCGCGCTTGTCGTGTTGCTTCTTGCCCTTGGCCAGGCCGATGGTGGCCTTGATGCGGCCTTTGCTGTAGTGCAGATCCAGCGGCACCAGCGCGTAACCGGCACGCTCGACCTGGCCGATCAGGCGATCGATCTGGTTGAGGTGCAGGAGCAGTTTGCGGGTGCGCACCGGGTCGGGTTTGATGTGGGTGGACGCGGTCGATAGTGGCGAGATGTGCATGCCGATCAAGAACAGTTCGCCGTTGCGTATGAGGACGTAGGATTCCTTGATGTTGGCGCGCCCGCCACGGATGGCCTTGACCTCCCAACCTTCGAGCACGAGACCGGCTTCGATCTTCTCCTCGATGAAGTAGTCATGAAAGGCTTTACGGTTGTCGATGATGCTCATGATTCTGGGGTCGGCGCATGCGCCCGGCTTGCGGTAGAATCGCGCATTCTAGCAGTATCGTCACGGTCCAATCTTCTACATGGCTTCCGTCAAAAAAATCGTCCTCGTCGAATTCACACCGGCCCAGATGTTCGATCTGGTCGACCGGGTCGAGGACTATCCGAAGTTTCTTCCGTGGTGTGGTGGCACTGAGTTGATTGAACGGACCGAGCTGCTTACCGCGGCAAAAATTAACATCAGCTACCACGGGATCAAGGCGCATTTTTCAACCGAAAACCGCAAGCTGCCGCCGCACGAAATGCACATTCGTCTCAAGGAAGGCCCGTTCCATCATCTCGATGGGGCGTGGATTTTCACCCCGCTGGGCGATGCTGCCTGCAAGATCGAATTCAGCCTCAGCTACCAGTTTGCGAGCAGGTTACTCGACAAGGCGCTGGGCCCGGTCTTCAATCACATCGCCAACACGTTTGTCGACGCGTTCGTCAAGCGGGCCGAGCAGGTCTATCGGAGCGCCTGAGTCCATGAGCGGGCGTATTTCCGTGGAAGTGGTGTATGCGCTGCGCGATCGACAGGATCTGGCCTCGCTCAAGGTCCCGGAAGGTGCCACTGTGCAGGAGGCCATCGAGGCCTCGGGTCTGCTGGAAAAACACCCCGAGATCGACCTCAACGACGCCAACAAGGTCGGCGTGTTCGCCAAGCTCACGCCGCTCACCACGCTCTTGCATGATCGTGATCGCGTCGAAATCTACCGCCCGCTGATCGCCGACCCGAAAGAAGTGCGACGCAAACGCGCGAAGGAAGGCAAGGCGATGAAGAAAGGTGGCGGCGAAGCCACGAACGACTGAGGCGCCGGGCGCGGGCTGCGTTACGGTTTGCAGGTCTGTTCTATGTTCTCGCGGGCGCGGGCCATTTCCTCGGCGCGGGCCGCATCGTCAAGTACAACACGCTCGCCGTTCGCATCCAGACGCTGCACACGCACGCCGCTCTGCAACAGCTTGAGTTGTTCGCGTGCGTCTTCGCAAGCCTGTTGTCGACGCTTTTCCTCGGCCGCTTCGGCCTCTGCCTTGGCCGTGTTCTCGGCGCTTTCCGTCCGCCGTTTTTCAAACGCTTCGTTTTTTTCCATCCAGGTTTGCGGCTTCTGATCGACTTTGTCGGCCGCACCGCCGGCCGGTGGCGTGGTGGCGCGGGGCGATTGTGTGCGTACGCCGATCGGCGTGGCATCGACGCCCGGCGGTGGGTTGTCCGAAAAGTGCTTTCTGCCGCTGGCGTCTTTCCACTCGAACACTTGGCCCGCCATGGCGACAGTGGCGAAAAGTGAGACCAGAAGAGTGGTCAGAACAATCATCATTTGACGCGCGCGCATGCCGGCTATTCCTTGCTGTTGCGTGTTTTGCGGAGCTTCGCCCCGTCTGTATAATACGGATTTGATTGCAAGGATAAAAGTCATGCGTGTGATTCAGAAGGCGCTGACGTTCGATGACGTCCTTCTTGTCCCCGCCCATTCCGACGTCCTGCCCAAGGATGTCCGGCTGCAAACGCAACTGACCCGCAACATCCGCCTGAATATTCCATTGGTTTCAGCGGCCATGGATACAGTGACGGAGTCGCGCTTGGCCATTGCGCTGGCGCAGGAAGGTGGGATCGGTATCGTGCACAAGAATTCCACCCCCGAGCAACAGGCGCTGGAAGTACGCAAGGTCAAGCGCTTCGAGTCGGGCGTGATCAAGGATCCGGTCACCGTGCCGCCGAGCATGAGCGTAGGCGACGTGATGGCGCTGACACGTCAGAACAAGTTTTCCGGCCTGCCGGTGCTGGACGGTGACCGGGTGGTGGGCATCGTCACCAACCGCGATCTGCGTTTCGAGACCAATCTCGACCAGCCGGTGTCGGCGATCATGACGCCGCAAGAGCGGCTCATCACCGTGCCCGAAGGCGAGAGTCTCGAAAGTGCGCAGGCACTGATGCACAAGCACCGCATCGAGCGGGTGCTGGTCATGGGGCGCAACGGCGAGCTGCGCGGGCTCATCACGGTGAAGGACATCCTCAAATCCACGGAACACCCGTCCGCTTCGAAAGACGATCAGGGTCGTTTGCGCGTGGGCGCAGCGGTGGGCGTTGGTGCGGGTACGGAAGAGCGCGTGGAGCGCCTGGTCAATGCGGGTGTCGATGTCATCGTGGTCGATACCGCACACGGCCATTCGCGTGGCGTGCTCGAACGCGTCGCTTGGGTCAAGAAGAATTACCCGCAGATCGATTTGATCGGCGGCAATATCGCCACCGGTGACGCGGCGCGCGCGTTGGTCGAGGCGGGCGCTGATGCTGTCAAGGTCGGCATCGGGCCGGGCTCGATCTGCACTACGCGAATCATTGCCGGAGTCGGCGTACCGCAGGTGACGGCAATCGATAGTGTCGCCAAGGCGTTGGAGGGATCGGGCGTACCGATGATCGCCGATGGCGGCATCCGTTATTCGGGCGACGTGGCCAAGGCGATTGCCGCCGGTGCCAATGTGGTGATGCTCGGCAGCCTGTTCGCCGGCACTGAGGAAGCGCCGGGCGAAACAGTGCTCTTTCAGGGGCGTTCCTACAAATCGTATCGCGGCATGGGATCGCTGGGTGCCATGCAGCAGGGATCGGCCGACCGCTACTTTCAGGAGGCGGATTCGAACACCGACAAGCTCGTGCCCGAGGGCATCGAGGGCCGGGTGCCGTACAAGGGCTCGGTGACGGCGGTGATCCATCAGTTGATTGGCGGTCTGCGCGCGTCGATGGGTTATCTGGGTGCGGCGTCGATCGAGGAGATGCACAGCCGGGCAGAATTCATGCAGATCACCGCGGCGGGTGTGCGCGAATCGCATGTGCACGATGTGCACATCACCAAGGAAGCACCGAACTACCACACCGATTAGAATCGTCCTGCGACCCAAATGCCAGGCGGCTTCGGCCGCCTTTTTCCTTTGTTCTTCTTCCTTCTTCCTTCGCGCGAAGCATATGGCTCATCAAAAAATTCTCATCCTCGATTTCGGCTCCCAATTCACTCAGCTCATCGCCCGGCGGGTGCGCGAGCAGCAGGTGTATTGCGAGATCCATCCGTGCGATGTGGCGGAAGATTTCATCCGCAAATTCGGCGCTGACGGCGTGATTCTTTCGGGCGGGCCGAATTCGGTGTATTCCGAGATCATGGACGCGCCGAAGGCGGTGTTCGAACTCGAGCGGCCGGTGCTCGGCATCTGCTATGGCATGCAGGCAATGGCCTCCCAATTGGGCGGCAAGGTGGAGTGTTCTGATGTGCGCGAATTCGGTTATGCCGAGATGCGCGCGCGTGGGCACTCAAAACTGTTTGAAAGCATCGAGGATCGCAGCAATGCCGAGGGACATGGGCTGCTTGACGTGTGGATGAGCCACGGCGACAAGGTCACCGAATTGCCACCGGGTTTCAGCATCATCGGCAGCAATCCGTCCACGCCGATTGCCGCAATGGCCGACGAATCACGCGGCTATTACGGCGTGCAGTTTCACCCGGAAGTGACTCATACGGTCAAGGGAAAGGACATCCTCGCGCGCTTCGTGCACGACATCTGTGGGTGTGGCCATGACTGGAACATGCCCGACTATGTCGGCGAAGCGGTTGCCAGCATTCGCGAGCAGGTGGGTGACGAGGAGGTGATTCTGGGTTTGTCGGGCGGCGTCGATTCTTCCGTCGCCGCGGCGCTGGTGCATCGGGCCATCGGCGATCAACTCACCTGTGTTTTCGTCGACAACGGCCTGCTGCGCCTGAACGAGGCGGAGCAGGTGATGCAGACCTTCGCGCGCAACCTCGGTGTCAAGGTCATTCATGTCAATGCCGCGGAAGCCTTTCTGAAGCATCTGGAGGGGGAGAGCGATCCCGAACTGAAGCGCAAGATCATCGGCCGCGAGTTTGTCGAAGTCTTCCAGACCGAGGCCAACAAGCTGCCCAAGGCGCGTTGGCTGGCGCAGGGCACGATCTATCCCGACGTGATCGAATCCGCTGGGTCCAAGACCAAGAAGGCGCAGACCATCAAGAGCCACCACAATGTGGGTGGCCTGCCCGATTCGCTCAATATGCACTTGCTCGAGCCCTTGCGCGAGTTGTTCAAGGACGAGGTGCGAGAACTTGGTATCGCGCTCGGCCTGCCGCACGACATGGTCTACCGCCATCCTTTCCCCGGGCCGGGTCTGGGAGTGCGCATTCTCGGCGAAGTGCGCCCCGAATATACCGACTTGCTGCGTCGCGCCGACGCGATCTTCATCGACGAACTACGCGCCGCCGACTGGTACGACAAAACCTCGCAGGCCTTTGCGGTTTTTTTGCCGGTCAAGAGCGTTGGCGTCATGGGCGACGGGCGCACCTATGAATATGTGGTGGCACTGCGCGCGGTGCAGACGCAGGACTTCATGACCGCGCACTGGGCCGAACTGCCGCATTCGCTGCTGGCCAAAGTGAGCAACCGCATCATCAACGAAGTTCGCGGCATCAATCGCGTCGTATACGACATCTCCAGCAAGCCGCCGGCAACCATCGAGTGGGAGTGAGCGGGATAAATGCGACTATCACCGCTTGCCATGTTGTTGCAATGGGCCGGACGATTGCGCTTTCCGCAGTTGTTTGCGCTCACGGCCGGGTTGTTCGTCGTCGATCTGATCGTTCCAGACCCCATCCCGTTCGTCGATGAGCTGCTGCTCGGTTTGCTGGCCTTGCTGTTTGCCAATTGGCGTCGCAAGGGGCGATGAGCGAGCCTGTGTCCTGATCGCCCGTTTCCCGCGTGCTCGCTCCCCTGACGAAGACGAAGGATCAAGGGGTGGACGGTTGAAGCACAATTCAATATGAACAGGAGAAAACTGATGCTACCCAAGCTGCACATCGTGATCTGTTCCACCCGCCCCGGACGGGTCGGCCCTTCTGTCGCCCGTTGGTTCCATGAATTTGCCGGCAGTCATGGAAAGTTCGATACGCAGCTCATCGACCTGGCCGATTTCAACCTGCCGGTGTATGACGAGCCCATCCATCCGGCGCAACAGAAGTACCAGCATGCGCATACAAAGGCGTGGAGCGAGAGCGTGGCTGCGGCCGACGCCTATATTTTCGTGACGCCCGAATACAATTACAGTCCGCCGCCGTCGCTGGTCAACGCATTGGATTATGTTTACCGGGAATGGAATTACAAGCCCTGCGGCTTCGTCAGTTATGGCGGCGTTTCCGGCGGCCTGCGCTCGGTGCAGGCGGTCAAGCTGCAGATCACGACATTGAAGATGATGCCAATGATGGAAGGTGTAATGGTGCCGATGGTCGCCAATCTGATCGACGAGGGCGGCAGCTTTCGGTCCAACGAGCTGATCGACAAGTCGGCTGTCACATTGCTGGATGAACTTCGCTACTGGGCCGACGGACTCAAGGCGATGCGCGAAAAAGGTCGTGACTGAGAGACACGAACTGGCCTTGCGGGCCAACGCCCGACGTGCGACGTGTGAGCATCCGGGATAGCCTGCGTAGGAGTGAGGGGAGGCTTCATCTGGCCACCGTTGTGAGCGGCTCGCCAACGCCTGGGCACGCACCCTGCACCTGACTGGCTAAAACGGCGCATTATCGGTATGCCTCGTTACCGTCGCAACAGGACGCCCGGTGCCACGTCTTTCTTTACGGTGGCGCGGGTGGATCGCCGCGCGACGACATTCACAGAACGCATTGACCGGTTCCGATCAGTGTATGCCTCGGTGACAAAAGCCATCCCATTTGAGACGGTAGCACTCTGCATCCGTCCAGAGCAGCTGCATGCAATTTTGACGTTGCCATCGACATCATTGGGCGTGCCTAGCTGTCGGGCTCACCGAGGGTAAAGAAGAAGCTCGCGCCCTCATCCACCGTGCCTTGCGCCCAGACGCGGCCGGCGTGACGCTGGATGATGCGTGCGACGGTTGCCAGCCCGATGCCCGTACCGTCGAAATCACGATCGGTGTGCAGGCGCTGGAAGGCGCCGAACAGTTTGTCGGCATAGCGCATGTCGAATCCGGCGCCGTTGTCTTCGATGGTGAACACCGTTTCGCCACGTTCGACGAAGCTGCCGAAATGAATGCGCGCGCGCTCGCGGCGGGAGGTGAATTTCCACGCATTTCCGAGCAGGTTCTCGAGTGCAATCTGGAGCAACTTGGCGTCGGCCATCACTTCCATGTCGGCATCGATGGTGATTTCGGCCTCGCGATCATCTTGCTGCCGCAGATTAGCCATGACTTTTCCGGCCATTGCGCTGAGGTCGATCGTAGCGCGTTGCAACGGGCTGCGAGTCACCTGCGAGAGCTTGAGCAGATCGTCGATCAGGTCGCTCATGCGTGCGGCTGCCGCGAGCATGCGATCGAACATGCCGTGCGCATCTGGCGTCAGCGACTGCCCGAAATCCTCGCGAATAATGCGTGCATAGCCGTCGATCGCGCGCAACGGCGATCGAAGATCGTGGGACACGGAGTAGCTGAATGCTTCGAGTTCCTTGACCGCTGCCGCCAGTTGCGCGGTGCGGTCTTCGACGCGATACTCCAGCTCGCGGTTCAGATCGCGCATTTTCTGCTCGGCCCGCTTGCGATCCGAGATATCCGTGGCGATGCAGAGTAGTTGCTCAATGCCGTAGAGGGTGAGCCGTCGCGCCAGGAAGTGGATCGGTATCTGTTCGCCATGGCGTGTGATCACCTGCGTTTCGGCCCAGGCTGAGCCATCCTCAAAGGCACGATCCATGCGCTGCGCGATCACCGGCCGGTCGTCGGGGACGATCAGGTCGATCGCCGACAGGCTCTGCAGATCGCGGGTGGCAAAACCGGTAAGACGCGCAAAGTGCTGATTGACCAGGGTCAGACGGCCGTCCCGTCGCGTGACGCAAAGACCGACCGGAAGGCTGTCGACCAGCGTGCGTGAAAAGGTGAGTTCATTGGTCAGTTGCATCTGCGCGCGTTTGCGCGCGGTGATGTCGCCGATCGAGCCGACCATGCGATAGGCCACGCCGTTCTCGTCGCGTTGCGCCACGCCGCGTGACTGGAACCAGCGGAATTCGCCCGAGCGCGTGGCCAGGCGGGCCTCGAGTTCGAAGTGCGTGCTCTCGCCCTTGAGGTGGGCCACCATGCGCTCGTGGTAAAGCGCGCGGTCGTCAGGGTGTACGCGGGATAGCCAGGATTCGCCGGTCGTGCGCACCGCGTCGGTGGGTTCGTCCATGAGGGTCATCAGACGGGCGGAGAGAAACAATTCCTTGGTGATCGGATTCCAGTCCCACAAGCCCTCGTTGGTGCCTCGCATCGCCAGCGCATAACGCGCTTCGCTTTCGCGCAACTTGCCCTCAGCCACGTATTTGGCGGTATCGTCTTCGACGATTCCCACCCCGCCAACCACATTGTTTGCGGTGTCGCGTACCGGCGCCGTGCGGATCGCAATACGAAGCACTTCGCCGCCGGGGGCCGATTGGTAAGGCCCCTCGTATCGGCCAAGCTGACCCTCGAGTGCAGCGCGAATGGCGGGTAGTACCGAGAGATCGGAAAAGCTTTCGAGATCGGCGCCGATCAAACGGTCTTCGGACACTTCAAGGATTTCGGCAAAACGCTTGTTGAGAAAGGTGATACGCAACGTGGCGTCGAAGTGGAAGATGCCGACCGGCGAGCTTTCCACCAGCGTGCGGTAGCGCGCCTCGCTTTCGTGCAGGCGCTCGAGCGAGCCGTAGTGCGCGCGCTCGTCGCGCATCATCACCACCGCCCCGACGGCCGCCTTGTTGCTGTTGGGGCGAATCGGCGCGGCGCTGACGGTGACGGGAATCGGCTGTCCGCTGCGGTGTTGCACGCTCACCGGGTCGGCGATGTGCACCGTGCGCCCGTCCTTGAGCGCGGCATCGACCGGATTGGCGATAGGCGCGCGCGTCAACTGCGGGTGAAGCCGCAGCAGATCATGGACGGAACGTCCGATCGCCTGTTCGGACGGCCAGCCGGTCAAGGCCGCGGCACCGGGATTGAACTGGGTGATGCGCCCCTTGGCGTCAGTCGCAATCAGCGCGTCGCCAATCGCATCCAGCGTATGACGCACCAGCGCGGCGGCAGCATGCGCTTCGGTGGTGTCGACGATGACACCGGTGATGTGGTCGATCTCGCCGGCGTCGTCGAGCACCACGTGCATCGAATCGTGCATGCGACAGATACGACCGTCGCTGGCGCACAGATCGTACTCAACGATGAGATCGAAACTCCGGCCGCGGGCTGCCTCGCACGCGTCCTGGAGCGCGTTGTCGATATGCACGCGGTCGCTCGCCGGTATGCGTTGGCGCACATGGCGCGCGCCGCCAACGTCGCACAGCAAGGTCACCGTCTCGTCGATCCGGTCGGCAAGGCAGGTGGATACATAGTCGTATGCGCCGCGGCGCGCGTCGACGCGGTAGAGCACATGGCTGGGGGTCTTGAGCGCCTCGTCGAAGAGCTGCTGGGTGCGGTGCATGCGAGCGGCAACCGCCATCCGGTCCGTTACGTCGACACCGGCATACAGCCAGTTGGCGTTGATGTCTCCAGCGCGGGCGATCGGATGCAGTTCGAGATGACGCGGCCGGCCGTCAGCCGTCGTCAGCGTGAGCGGTACGGTGGCGAGGTTGCCGTCGCTGAGCGCGCCGGCAGTATTTGCTTCGAGGCGCATCGCGTCGCTACCCGTCAATTGCCTCGCGCGCGCATTGTGCGGCACCAAAAAGTTGCCGCCGTCGCCGGTCTGAACACGCCACACCGGCATGGCGGCATCGAAGGACAGCGTTTGCCGACGCGCACCCTGAAGCGCCCACACCGTGGTGGCCAAGGGCAACAACGCCAACATGGCGGCCCAAGCCGGCGGCAACATCCATTGCGCCGCTGCCCAGGCGAGCCAGGCGACGATCACGACGATCAAAGGAAGCCGGTCGGAATGCGCGCCAGGCTGGGAAAAGATACGCTGTGCGTCAGGACGGGGTCTCACTAAATCTGGCGTCACGCTCACGGCCCTTGCATCCCACGGGTTCGGATTCTACCGACGTTTTTTGAACCTTCTGCGAACAGGTATCGAGTCAAAAAATATTTTGTTACATGAGTCTATCAGGCAAGTGTGCTTTCGCCCTCACACCGGAAGACGTTCCCGGCGAAGTTCAGGTTCCTGGTTTCATAACGGCTCTTGTGCGCATAAACTTTAGGCGATGGACGATGAAAATTTCATGACGGCGGCGCTTGAACTGGCGCGGCTCGCCGCCAATGCGGGCGAAGTGCCGGTTGGCGCGGTGGTGGTGCTTGACGACCGCATTGTTGGCCGTGGATACAACCAGCCGATCGGCGCGCACGACCCCAGTGCGCATGCCGAAATCATGGCGCTGCGTGATGCTGGGCGCACGCTGCGCAACTACCGCCTGCCGGGATGCGATCTCTACGTCACGCTCGAACCGTGCCTGATGTGCGCCGGGGCGATGATGCACGCGCGGATTCGCCGCGTTATTTACGGCGCCAGTGATCCGAAAACCGGCGTCGCGGGCAGCGTGTTCGACGTTTTCGCCAATACCAAGCTCAACCACCATACGCAGGTGGAAGGCGGCGTGTTGTCGGCGGATTGCAGTGCGCTGCTGTCCGGCTTCTTCGCGCAGCGTCGCACCGCGACGCGGGCAGATTAGACGATGCGTATCGAGATCGACCTGCCGTCGCAACGGCTCTCGTTGTTTGGCGACGATGGTGCCTGCATCCGGCGCTACCGCGTGTCGACTGCGCTCAATGGTGCCGGCGAACAGCGCGATACCGGCTGTACGCCGCGTGGTCGCCATGTGGTGCGTGCGCGGATCGGCGGCGGGGCACCGTTGGGCACGGTCTTTTCCGGGCGCCGCCCGACGGGAGAAGTGTGGTCCGCCGAATTTGGCCGACAACAGCCATCCCGCGACTGGATCCTGAGCCGAATCCTGTGGCTATCGGGCAGCGAGCCTGGCCGCAACCGGCTTGGTGCGGTCGATAGCATGCAGCGCTACATCTACATTCACGGCACCCCCGATACCGAACCGATGGGCGTGCCGCGCTCGCACGGCTGTGTTCGCATGCGCAATCAGGAGATGATTGAACTGTTCGAACTCGTCGATGCGGGCACTGAAGTGGATATCCGCGCATGAAAGTCGTGGTGCACGACTGGGCGCACGCCGAGACACACGTCATGCCGCTGCGTGTGGCGGTGTTCGTCGAAGAGCAGGGTGTGCCGGCGTCGATCGAACGTGACCAATTCGATGCCGTGTCGCGGCACGCCTGGGTGATGGACGATACGGGCGACATCATCGCCACCGGTCGGCTGCTGCCCGATGGCCACATCGGGCGCATGGCGGTGCGCGTGGATTGCCGTCGCCAGGGGCTCGGTGCGCGTGTTCTGCAAGTGCTGATCGAAGAAGCGCACGGTCAGGGGATGAAAACGCTGGTGCTCAATGCGCAGACTCATGCGCAGGATTTTTACCGCCGACATGGGTTTTTGCCTGAGGGCGAGGTGTTCATGGAGGCGGGCTTGCCGCATCAATGCATGCGACGCGAACTCTAGAGCGCGTCAGCCCGCCCGTTTGAAGCGCACTTCGCTGCGCCCGTCGGCCGCACCCACCGTATTCCAGCGCTGCTCGATGAAATGGCAGCTGCCGTCGCGCCCCATCAAGATCACTGATGTGCAGCGTGTGCCGTACCCCGGCGCGCGGATGAAACAGCTCGACAGCATGCGCTCCCATGTCGCAGGCATGCCGGTTTCCGGCAGATCGGAGTCCGCGGCCGGTCGATCGTCACGCAATACGTCCAACAATTTTTCAGCGTCGGGCTGCGCGCCCAATGCCGCCTCGAGGCGGGCGCGCGCCTCGCGCACTTTCGGCCAGGGCGTGTCGAGCAGATGATTTGAAAGCCCGTAGATGCCGGGCGCCAGCGCGGTGGTGCGTTCGACTTCGGGCTCCACCGCGACCAGTTCCTCGCCGTCGAAGGTGATCAGATTGAACGGGTTATATTCGGTACGCCGCGCGCACACAACACGGCCGAACTGCATTGCCGGCGCATCGCTGGCCAACGCCTGCACCACGAGTTCACCGCGGCTGCGCACTTGCGGACGAAGCCGCGCAGAGTCGCGGAAGTTGGTCAGTGCGGCGAAGCGTCCGGTACGCGTCACGCCCAGCCAGGTACCGCCGGCCTGCAGATCGCGCCCGGCGAAAAGTCCGGCCGGTTCAGCCCACCAATCGGCGGCTGCGCTGGGGCGATTGAAGAATTCGTCGCGGTTGGCGACGACCACCAGCGGAAAATCGGCGTTCTGCCGCCAGGCCAGTGCGATCAGGCACATGCGACAAAGCGCTCGACATTACGTCCGCCATTCACATACGGCGACAGTCCGCTCGTCGTCAGCGCGTTTGCAAGCGCCGCCTCGAATGCCGAGTAGTCATCAACTTGCAAGTAGCTTTCCATCCACGTCAGTGGATCATCGGCACGCTGACTCAACGCGCCAGTCACGTGGACCGTCTTCTGTAGCGCCGCAAACAGCCGCGCGACGGCCGCGCATGCCAAGCCCCGTGTGTCGTCGTAAACACGGTAGTAGACGTAAATGTCCGTCATCTGGCCTGCACGCTGTCGACCGCGTAAGGCAGCGCACCGAAGCGCAGCTTCGCTCCGTCCGGCGCGCGCAAACGCACGTCACCACCTTCAGCCGCCTGAATCTGCATCACCGCCAGCGCCTCGAAGCCGCCGCCGGGTGCTGGCGCCACGGTCACCAGTTTGCCGACCGACTGATCGTCAAACGCGGGTGCATACAATTCGTCGCCCACCGCTGGCACCACGTCGGCCGGCGTCAACACGCGATACATGCGTTTCTTGAGCTTGCCCAGATACTGCGTGCGAGCGACGATTTCCTGGCCCGGATAACACCCCTTGCTGAAATTCACACCGCCGATCAGTTCGAAATTGAGCATCTGCGCGACAAACGCATCTTGCGTACTTTCGGTGACCAGTGGCATTCCCGCCTGGATGTCGAGCCACTGCCAGGCCTGTGTGCTGGCCGGCGTTACGCCGTGTTCTGCCAGGCGTGCCCAGATGTCCGCGATGCGTTCAGCCGGGGCGTCGACGATCGCGCGCGACGGGCTCAGCCGGATGACCGTGACGTCGTCGCGCGTCATCGCTTTCATCGGTGCAGCGGGGACGGGAAGCTGCGCACTGCCGAGGCATTCGGACAGCATCGTGCATGACAGTCCGAGCATTGCGCGCGCTTCACCCACATCCCCCAGCTTGACCTTGGCACGCAGCACATACATCGACAGCCGGCGCAGGATGGCGGCATGCAGATCGGACGATACCGCCAGACGAAAGCCACCGTCTGCATGCCACAGCAAAATGCTGGCGAGCATGCGCCCCTTGGGACTATTGAAGCTCGTCCATTGCGCCGAATCGCCCGGCAGCTTTTTTACGTCATTCGAAAACAGATTGTGCAGAAAATTGGGCGCGTCCTCGCCGACCGCCGATAGCGCGCGCAAATGGACGAGCGGAACCATCACTGCGCCGTCGCGAGCGTGCTTTACATCGGCAACGCCGTTGTCGGCCAGCACACGTTCACCGTCGAGGCGAAGAGCGGTGTTATTTGCAAGTATTTGATTCCATAAATCCATAATGTTTGCGCGAGCCTCGGGGTCGAATATGATTGGGCTATTATAGTCCGCCAGTGCGCAGGCAACGTCCCGGCGCGCTTCCCAACCGACTTCGCCACTGCCGTGCCGACGCCATGAAAAAACGTTTTCTCCTCTCCGCCATGCTGTTACCGGTGCTGTTGCTCGGTGCGATCTCCGCCTGGATGATCTGGTACGCCAGCCATCCGCTCAGCGTCGCCGGCGACCGGGTCGAAGTGACCGTGGCGCACGGCACATCGATGCGCCAGGTCGCGGGGCAGTTTTCGGGCGCCGGAGTCGAGGTCAGTCCGTTCGTGCTCTACTGGCTGGCTCGACTCGGCGGGCACGCCGACCACATCAAGGCCGGGCGCTATTCGATCGACACCGGCATCACGCCGCGCGGCATCATCGACAAGCTGGTGCGCGGCGAGGTGGTCCTCAGCGAAATTGCCTTCATCGAAGGCTGGACATTCGCACAGATGCGCCGCGCGCTTGACGCACACGCCGACCTGATCCACGACTCGAAAGGGATCAAGGATGACGCCTTGCTGATGCTCATTGGCGCGACCGAACTTCATCCCGAGGGGCTTTTCTTCCCCGACACCTATCGCTTCAACAAAGGCGCGTCCGACCTCGACGTGTTGCGCCAGGCGTATGCCGAAATGCATAAGCGGCTGATGGGTGCATGGGAGAAGCGCGCGCCAGACGTACCGCTGGAGTCGGCCTACGACGCACTCATTCTCGCGTCGATCGTCGAAAAGGAAACCGGGCGCGCTGAAGATCGCCCACTGGTCGCATCGGTGTTCGTCAATCGCCTGAAAACCGGCATGATGCTGCAGACCGATCCGACGGTGATTTACGGCATGGGCGAGCGTTTCGACGGAAACCTGCGCCGCGGCGATCTGACCACCGCCACGCCTTACAACACCTATACGCGCGCGGGACTGCCGCCCACGCCGATCGCCATGCCGGGGCTGGCATCGATTCAGGCAGTGCTCAACCCCCCGGTGTCCGACTACTACTATTTCGTTTCCAAAGGCGACGGATCGTCCCATTTCTCGCGAGATCTGGCCGAGCACAACAAGGCCGTGAGGCGTTTCCAGCTCGGCCAGAATAGTTGATCCTGACAACAGCAGTTGACCGCTTGATGTCTTCGATAAATTTCTGAGAGTACTGGCATTTTTACTTCTGACTGGCTTCGCTCGTTTGGTGAGAGCGCTACGCGCCCGATTGCACAACTGGTGGGCCGCCTGGCTGCGTTACTCGTTGTTGCAGGGGCCACTCCTGCGTCCTCCTCGCGCCTTGCCAGACGACCCGCCAGCCGTACACTCAGGCGCGTCCAACAGCTGTTTTCAGGATGATGCCACCAGGCCGCTTCATTACCTTTGAAGGCATCGACGGCGCCGGCAAAAGCAGCCAGATCGCACATGCCTGCGAATGGCTCGGCGGGCAAGGCGTGTCGCTGGTGCAGACACGCGAGCCCGGTGGCACGCCGCTGGGTGAAAAGCTCCGCGTACTGCTGCTCAATGAAGACATGCACCTCGAAACCGAAGCCATACTCATGTTCGCCGCGCGGCGCGAACATCTGGCGGAGGTGATCGAACCTGCGTTGGCGCGTGGTGAGTGGGTGGTGTCGGACCGCTTCTCCGATGCAACCTTCGCCTACCAGGTTGGCGGGCGCGGGCTCGATCCAGACAAGTTCACGCGCCTCGAAAACTGGGTACACCCTGACCGCCAACCCGACCTCACCATTCTGTTCGATCTCGACCCGGAGATCGCCGCACGGCGTGTCGCCGGCACGGGTCACGCACCCGATCGTTTCGAGCGCGAACAGGCGGGCTTCTTCGCGCGGGTGCGCGCAGGCTATCTCCAGCGCGCGGCAGAATCGGTAGCGCGTTTCTGCGTCATCGACGCGGCGCAGACGCCCGATGCGATTCGCGAAATCATGATCGACGCGCTGCGCCAACGTTTCTTTGCATGATCTATCCCTGGCAGCAAACGTCTTGGCAACGGCTTGTCGCAATCGGTGAGCGCCGCGGACATGCGCTGCTGTTTGCCGGTGCGCCGGGGCAGGGGAAGCGGGACTTCGCCGAGTGCTATGCGGCACACCTATTGTGTGAGCGGCCCGCGGCAGACGGTTGTGCCTGTGGGCAATGTGCGGGCTGCAAACTGCGATTGTCAGGCAACCATCCGGACCTGTTGCGCATGGTGCCGGCGGCCGAGCAGGACGACGCAGAAGCGAGCCCTGGCAAGACCAAGCCATCGACCCAGATCGTGATCGAACAAGTGCGCCAGTTGCGTGACCGGCTTGAGGTTTCCGCCCACCAGAGCGGCACCCGTGTGGTGATCATCGACCCTGCCGAGGCCATGAACAGGAACACCGCCAACGCGCTGCTCAAGCTGCTCGAAGAGCCGCCGCCACAGACGGTGTTATTGCTGATTTCGTCCACTCCACGTGGGTTGCTGCCCACCATTCGCAGCCGTTGTCAGCAGTGGGATTTTCCGCGCCCGGACCCGGCGCAGACTGCGCAATGGCTGGCGAGTCACGCCGGCGTCCAGACCGCAGGTGGCGATGCACTGCTCGCACTATGTGGCGGCATGCCAGTAGCCGCGGCCGACCTCGCCGCCGCGGATGGCGACGCGTTGCGTGCCCGCTTCGTGGCGGATGTGCTCAGCATGCCGCGCAAGGATCCGCTCATGCTCGCCGGCGATTGGGAGGCCTGGTTGCGGCCAAAAAAGGGCACGCCCGACGCTTTCGCGCTGCCGCGCCTGGTCGACTGGATGCTGCGCTGGGTATGGGATCTGACCGCAACACATCTGGGCGGTGCGGCGCGCTACTTTCCTGACCGCCAGCACGACCTCAGTGCGCTGGCGCGAGACGCCAATCGTGCCGCGATGCTCGACTGTTACAATAGCTGCATCCAGATTCGACGGGCGGTGAACCATCCGCTCAACGCCCGTTTGCTGCTCGAGGACATGCTCCTGCGTTACGCCCGGGCGGTCAGCACTGCCGGAGACCGATCATGAACAAGCCCGCCGCCAACGCACGCCCTGGCGTGTTGTCGCTGAGTATCAATTCCAAATCCGCGCTCTATGCTGCTTATATGCCGTTTGTAAAAAATGGCGGCATCTTCGTGCCGACCACCCGCATTTACCGGCTCGGCGACGAAGTGTTCATGCTGTTGCAGTTGATGGAGGATCCGGCCAAGCACGCCGTTGCCGGCAGCGTCGTGTGGATCACGCCGGGGGGCGCGCAAGGCGGCAAGACCCAAGGCATCGGCATGCAGTTCGCCGACGACGACGCCAGCAAGCTGCTGCGCGGGCGCATCGAAACCATTCTCGCCGGCCATCTGGGTTCGAATCGCCCGACGCATACCTTGTAACACCAGACTCCAATGTTCATCGACAGCCATTGCCATCTCGACTTCCCCGACCTGATCGCGCGCAAGGACGAGGTGCTGGCGCGCATGGCCGCGAACGGCGTCGATCAAGCGCTGTGCGTGAGCGTCACGCTCGAAGCCTTCCCCAACGTGCTCGCGCTGGCACATGAATATCCGCACCTTTACGCGTCGGTCGGTGTGCATCCGGACAATGCCGAGTGCGAAGAGCCCGATGTCGATCGGCTGCTGGCACTGGCGGACGACCCCAAGGTCATCGCCATCGGCGAAACCGGTCTTGATTACCATTGGCACAAAGACGAACCAGAGTGGCAGCGCGAGCGTTTTCGCACGCACATCCGCGCCTCGCGCGCTTGCGGCAAACCGTTGATCATCCATACCCGTTCTGCCGCTGCAGACACTCTCCGACTGATGCGCGAGGAGGGTGCCGAGGCGGCCGGCGGCGTGATGCATTGTTTTACTGAAACGCAGGAGGTTGCCGACGCCGCGTTGGAACTGGGTTTCTACATTTCTTTCTCGGGCATCGTCACCTTCAAGAACGCCAAGCCGCTCAAGGAGGTCGCCCGCCGCGTGCCGCTCGAACGCATGCTGATCGAAACCGATGCACCGTATCTCGCGCCAGTGCCGCATCGCGGCAAAACCAACGAGCCGGGCTTTGTCAAACATGTCGCGGAAGAGATCGCCGCACTGCGGGGCGTCCCGCTCGAAACGATTGCCGAGCAGACGTCGAATAACTTCAGAACCTTGTTTAAGGTAAGTTGATAACTTAATGTTTATTAAGCGCTATATTTTTTCTGCAATGATGAGCGCTGCGCTTGGCGGCATGGCACTTCCGGCGCACGCCAGTGCTTACGATGATGCAATCAACGCGGCCACCATGGGTGACACCAGCACGCTTTCGCGGCTTATTGATCGTGGTCTGCTTGCCGATACGGTCGATGCCTCGGGCAACAGCTTGCTCATTCTTGCGGCGCGCGAAGGTAAGCTCGACACCGTCAACCTGCTGATCGACAAGGGCGCCCGTATCAACGTACGCAATGCGGCCGGCGATAGCGCGTTGATGCTGGCGACGCTGAAAGGACACCTGCCGATCGTTGAACGTCTGCTCGCGGCCGGCGCACCGATCAATCACGATGGCTGGACGCCCTTGATCTACGCCGCGTTCGAGGGACATGTCGATATTGCGCGTGCGCTGCTCGAACGGGGCGCCGAAGTCGATCAGCGCGCACCCAACCAGTCGACAGCGATGATGTTCGCGGCGCGCAACGGACACATCGACGTGGTCAAGCTACTGCTCGCCAACGGCGCCGATGCTTCGCTCGAAAACGACAGTGGCCGCACTGCACGCGCGTGGGCGCTGGAAAACGCAAATACCGATATTGCAGATCTGCTCGAAGGACCAGAAAAGGCGAAAGCGGGCGAAGCAAA
>CBDTZF010000010.1:0-19118 GCA_965364825.1 uncultured Rhodocyclaceae bacterium
TCGAAAGCTTCGGTATTGACGACACCGGCGCGCTGATTCTGACCACCGCGGATGGAGAGAGGATCACCGCAAGACGCTAGGGGAATATTTCATGACCTTCGCTGGCGAGCACTCGATGCGTGTGAGGCCCATTGTCTTTTCCAGTCGCGTGCGCTGCTTAACGCGTGCGGCAAAGACGACAAAACCCGCCGCGCTTGATCACACCACAGCGGTCAGGCTGCCGGAGGCGGGAACGCCGTAAGGCCGGCCCTGACTTCGTCATCGTCGACCTGCGGAAAGCTACGATAATGCGCGCCGACGGCATGGAACGGAAGCGGTGTTTCCAGACACACGACCTGATCCACTTCTGCGCGAAACTGGTCCAGAACATCGGCAGAAGCGACGGGCACGGCCAGAATGATTTGCGTGGCGCCCTGCTGCCGGATCGACTTGATCGCGGCGTGCATTGTTGCACCGGTGGCAATGCCGTCATCGACAACGATCGCCGTCTTGCCCGACAGCGGAACGGGTGGTCGGTCGCCAAGGTAAAGTGCGCGCCGACGCTGCAGTTCGGCACGCTCGGGTTGTGCCAGCCGGTCGATCGCCGCCCGGTCCAGCCCGGTGGCGGCCGCCACGTCTTCATTCACCACCATCTCGGCACCGTCAGGGCCGGCGATGGCCGCGACGGCCAGTTCCTCGTGGCCCGGCAAGCCGACCTTTCTGACGAGAATCAGATCAAGCGGCAGCGCATGCTTTCGGGCGATTTCGGCTGCCACCGGCACGCCACCACGTGGCAGGGCCAGCACAACCGCCGGTCCGTCCAGCAAAGGTGCCAGCTGCGTTGCAAGTTGTTTTCCCGCCTCTATACGATCGCGAAACATGCGTTTACTCCTTGTCCAATGATCCCGCCTTCAGCCACCGAAGCGACGTTACAGCGCGTAGACGCGAAATGACTGAATAGAGTTGCCGGGTTGTTTGGGAAAACCGGCAGCCCTTGCCTCGGCCACACCGTCGCGACACCGGTGACGCGCTTCGGTCATCCGATGTTGCGCACAGCGGTTGGGCGACCCTTCATGCGCTCCGGCTCGATCTCCAGGATCGCTTCCAGAGACTGGAAACGCCGTTCCTGATCTGCGCTCAACGGTCCTTTGGCACTCGCCACCTCGCGCGCCGACCCGATCGCCTCGCGCCGCTGCTGTGAATCGGGAAGCAGCTGCGGCAATGCATTCACGGCGCGCTCCGCGTCGAGCAGCATGAGGAAGGCCTGCTGCTTGACCGCGTCTTTCAGCCGTTCCGGCGACGGCGCTTCGCCGGGTCGGCGCGTGGCGGCGATGCGCCGCACGAGATTGAACGCGCGTTCGTCGATCACCGGGTTATCCGCCATTTGATACAGCACGATCCGCACCCAGGCGTCGAGCGTGTCACCGTGTTCGAATTTCTCCTGCAGCGATTCGATCTTGAGGCGCGTGTAGGCTTCGCGCAGCGAATCGTTCGCCCGTGGCTTGTGACGTGCTGTTGCGTCGGCGTCGATTCCGACCAGGGCGGCAAGCCAGGGCGACGCGTAAATGGCCTTGAAAACCTTCTCATGAAGCGCGTCGCGCTGGTCGCGATAACTGTTCAGTTGCGAGACGATGAATGCGGATGCATTGCGCTCGGCCACGCTGAACGGGTTGTCCGGGTCGGCCGGCTGTCGCTGCGCCTGCGCCAACTGCGCAAAGGCTTTCACGCTCGCCATCGCCGGATTCAAGTCCGAGAACGCATATCCACCGAGTCGCGTGGGATGCATGACGCGCAGCCCGCGCGCGGTGAATTCATTGGACATGCTCTTGACTACAGGCGAGCCACAGCGGTCGTAGATGCGCTGGTTTATTTCGGCAACGCGCCGGACGATCTCGAATGCCTGCTCGTCCTCGCGCCCGTCGTCGAGCGCGAGGATGTCGTCGATGGTGCGTGGCTCGAAGGTCAGAAGATACTGCCCTTCGAGCAGTTCGGGGTTCGACATTCCGGGGTGAGCATCTTCGATCTTTGCCTCGTACAGGCCGGGCGGCAACGTGTCGATCAGGTCCAGCCCGCTGATGAGTTCCGAGGTTTCGCGGCAGGCGACACTGCCCGAAACGAATATACCCAGATGCCCTGCCGTGTCGTGCAGGGAATACACGATCACCTGCTCATGTGCGCGGATCTCGTCGACATCCGCATACAGATCCGGGATCCAGTTGAGCGCCTGCTGCGGCGGTGTGATGTTGTCGGCCCAGGAGGCGAAGACGATGATCGGTGTGCGGATCTTTCGCAGATCGACTGTCGTGCCGCCATCGGCGCTCTCGATTTCACCCGCGCTGAGCTTGTTGCCGACGAACAGGTTCTGCACGATCCATTCCATCTCCTCCTTGGTCATCAGGTAAGGGGCGCTCCACCACTTCTCGAATTCGAGGAAGCGCTCGCGCTCCGTATCCACGCTGGCGTACAACTCGTACCACTTCGACCAGAAACTGTTGGCCGGATTGAGCTGCTCGAAATTCGACACCAGGCTGGCGCCGTCGAAGGTGCCGTTGCCCAGGTCGCCCGCCAGCGAGCTCAACCACGAGCCGCCGAGCAAACCGCCTGTATAGCGCATCGGGTGGCGCCCCTCGACGCCGGCCCAGTACGACATGGGCGTACCCGCCAACAGGATCGGGCCCACCAGCTGCGGCGCCGCGGCGGCGAGTATCGCCAGCGCCCAGCCACCCTGACAGTTGCCGATCACGAAAGGCTTGCCCGGCGCGTCGGGATGCAAATCGATGACCTTTTGCAGAAACACCGCTTCGGCATGCGCCACCGCTTCGATCGTCTGGCTGGGGCAGGGCTCGGGAAAGAAGCTGACGAAATAGCACGGGTGCCCCCTGCGCAGCGCAATGCCGACCTGGCTGTCGATCTTGAATCCGCCGATGCCCGGGCCGTGGCCGGCGCGCGGATCGATGACGACGAACGGTCGCTTGGCTGGATCGGCCGGCGAGTCGTCCGGCGACTTGATGCGCAGCAGCGCGTAGCCGGTGGCCGGCTCGAGGTCCCGCCCATCGACGACGATGTCGTAGTCGAACGCCAGCACCGGCGGCTTGCCGGCGTGCGCGTGCGACACGGCGTCGTTGCCGCGCTCGCGTATCGTGTCCCACAACAGGACACTGCGCTGCCATGCATCGATCCAGTAAGGCATCGCCGCGGCCGCCAGCGCGGAGCCGGTGGGCGGGGTGTCCGAGGGTCTGGCTGCGGACGTCGTCCGCGCCGGGTTTGCACTGCGTGATCATGATTCATCTGACTTCCTCCGGGTATTTCACGGGGTTTGACGGGTTAGGCCATCTGGCTGATGGTCTTGCGAAAGCGCGCCAGCGCGATCGAGAAGAACACCGCACCGATGATGAAGATGGCGAGAAACTGCGGCCACACGATGTCGATCCCGGCGCCGCGGTACAAAATGGCCTGCGCGGCCGACACGAAGTGCGTTGTCGGCGCGGTCTGCATGATGGCCTGCACGAACTCGGGCATGCTATCGGCCGGCGTCATTGCACCCGAGAGCATCTGCAGCGGCATCAGCACCAGGATCAACAGCAGCGCGAACTGCGGCATCGAGCGCGTCATGGTGGCCATGAAGATCCCGATCGCGGTGGTCGCGAACAAGGAAAGTACGGCGCAGGCGAGAAACAGTGGCACCGACCCGTTCAAGGTCACCGCCAGCGCGCCCTGCACGATAAACACCAGCGAGCTTGCGCACGCCAGCAACACGACCAGGCCCATCGACCAGACTTTGGCCGACATGATTTCGGCTGGCGTCACCGGCATCACCAGCAGGTGTTCGATGGTGCCGTGCTCACGCTCGCGGATCAGCGCCGCGCCGGTCAGCAGAATCGACACCATGGTCACGTTGTTGATGATGCCCATGACCGAGACAAACCAGGACATCTTCAGCGCCGGATTGAAGCGCGCTCGCAGTGCAAGGTCCACTGGCGGTGCCGCGCTGCCGCGGTAGCGCTGCACGAATTCGTTGACTTCGGCCATTACGATTTGCTGCACGTAGCCGCTGCCGGTAAAGGCCTGGCTCATGCGCGTCGCGTCGACGTTCAACT
Organism: uncultured Rhodocyclaceae bacterium; assembly: GCA_965364825.1. GTDB lineage: Bacteria > Pseudomonadota > Gammaproteobacteria > Burkholderiales > Rhodocyclaceae > Nitrogeniibacter. Next base: position 4,077 of record CBDTZF010000010.1, read on the forward strand.
GCACTGCGGCCGCTTTGCCGGCGAGCACATCGTTCTGAAAATCGGGGGGGATATCGAGCACGAAGGTGTAGGTGCCCGCGTCCTGACCCTTGTCGATGTCGGCCAGCGAGATGATCTGCGGCCGGGTGAAGTGCGGCGGATAGAACGCCGAGACGATGCGCGCCGACAGCGGTGATGCGTCTTCGTCGACGATCGCGATCGGCGCGTTGTGCAGTGAGTCGGGCACCGAAGTCGAGTTGGTATAGATCGACAGCGTGAAGATGTAGACCACGAACACCAGCATGATCGGATCGCGCCACAGGCTCCACAGTTCCTTGACGCCGAGGCGGTAGATGTTTGATAGGAATCTCATGTCAACTATCCTGTTTGCGCAAGAACGCGATCGACAGCCCCAGAATGACCGGTATCGCGATCAGCAACGACCACAGCGACGCGCTGAGATCGGCAAAACCCAGCGCCTTGTTGAACACCCCGCGGCTGATGTCGAGGAAGTGCGTGGTGGGATAGATGCGGCCGATCAACGCGCCCGCACCCTCGAGCGACGACACCGGGTCCGTCATGCCGGAGAACTGCACCGCAGGAATCAGCGTTCCGATCATGGCGAGGAACATCGCCGCCACCTGACTGTGCGTGAAGGTCGACGCCAGCAACCCCAAGCCGGTGGCGCAGACCGAGTAGGCGACAGCGGCCGCGAACAAGGTCGCGAAGCTGCCCTTGAGCGGCACGTCGAACACCGTCACCGCCAGCAGCGTCATCGACAGGAAACTCAGCAGCGCCAGCACGATGTAGGGCAACTGCTTGCCGAGCAGGAATTCGCTGCGCGTGACCGGCGTCACATAGAGGTTCACGATCGAGCCCATTTCCTTTTCGCGTACCACCGACAGCGCCGCCAGCATTGCCGGAATCATCATCAGCAGCAGCGGGATTACGGCCGGCACCATCGCCGGCAGACTTTTGACGTCGGGGTTGTAACGAAAGCGGGTTTCGACCGTTGCCGGTCCGGCATAGGCGACACCGCCGGACACGCGCGAAGCGTGCTCGGCCAGCCAGCCGGCGTGCATGCCGTTGACGTAGCCTTGTACGGTTTCGGCGCGCGCGGGCATCGCGCCATCGATCCAGGCGCCGATCTGCACCGGCCTGCCGCGCTTGACGTCGCGGGCGAAGCCGGGGGGAATTTCGAGTGCGAGCGACAACTCGCCACTGCGCATACGCCGGTCCAGCTCGGCATGGCTGGCAATCGGTGGTCGTTCGAGGAAGTAGCGGGAGCCCGCGAGGTTGAGCGCGTAGTCGCGGCTGAGCGCCGTCTGGTCGTGATCGATCACGGCATACGGCAGCGAGTTGACGTCCATCGTGATGCCGAAGCCCATGGTGAACAACAGGAACATGCTGCCGACCATGGCCAGCGTCGCGCGTAGCGGGTCGCGCCGCAATTCGAGTGTCTCGCGTCGAGTGTAGCTGAGCATGCGTCGCAGGCTGAACCAGGCGCCGGAGGTCGCTGCTTGTGCTTGCGGGGGTGGGGCGGCGGCATCGACTTGCGTGGACGCCGAGTCGACCGACTCGGGTTCCGCGCTGGCCTCTTTGAGATAAGAGATAAAGGCTGCTTCGAGCGTGTCCGCGTTGCGGCCCAGCCGGATGGCTTCGGGCGCATCGCTGACCAGCACTTTGCCGGCGTGCATCAGCGAAATCCGGTCGCAGCGCGCGGCTTCGTTCATGAAGTGGGTGGTGATGAAGATCGTCACGCCGTCCTTGCGCGCCAGATCGACCATCAAGTGCCAGAACACGTCGCGTGCGACCGGATCGACGCCTGAAGTCGGTTCGTCGAGGATCAGCAGCGCCGGCTTGTGTACCATCGCCACGGCCAGTGACAAGCGCTGGCGAATGCCCAGTGGCAGGTTGTCGGGCAGTACATCCGCGACGCTGGCCAGATCGAAACGTTCGATCATTTCGCCGACGCGGTTCGTAATCTGCGCCGGTGCGACATGGAACAGCCGGGCGTGCAGCACCAGGTTCTGGTGCACGGTCAGCTCTGAATAGAGCGAAAACGCTTGCGACATGTAGCCCACGTTCTGCCGCGATGCGATATCGGTCGGATCGACCACCTTGCCGAACAGCCAGGCCTGACCCTCGCTGGCGGGCAGCAGTCCGGTCAGCATCTTCATGGTGGTCGATTTGCCGCAGCCATTGGAGCCGAGAAAGCCGAAAATTTCTCCGCGCCGGATGCGAAAATTGACGCTGTCGACCGCCACGAAGTCGCCGAAGCGCATCGTCAGATCCTTGGCTTCGATGGCGACGTCCCGGGATTCGATATCGACCAGCGGCGGCACGATGACTTCGCGGTGGCCGCGGCGCTGTTCCGCAGGCAGCAGCGCAATGAATGCTGCTTCCAGCGTCTTGGTGTTGGTGCGTTCGCGCAACTCGTCCGGCGTGCCGCGTGCGAGCACGCGCCCGGCATCCATCGCGATCAGCCAGTCGAAACGATCCGCTTCGTCCATGTAGGCGGTGGCGACGATCACGCTCATGCCGGCGCGCTCGGAGCGAATGCGCTCGATCAGATCCCAGAACTGGCTGCGCGCCAGCGGATCGACGCCGGTGGTCGGCTCATCCAGGATGAGCAGATCCGGGTCGTGAATCAGTGCGCAGCACAACCCCAACTTCTGCTTCATGCCGCCCGACAGTTTTCCCGCCGGGCGCGCGAGAAACGGGTGCAGACCGGTGCTGCGCGTCAGGTCGTCGATGCGGCGCCGGCTCTCGGCCGCGCCGTGGCCGAACAGGCTGGCGAAAAATTGCAGGTTTTCCTCTATCGACAAGGTCGGATACAGGTTCTTGCCCAAACCCTGCGGCATGTAGGCAATGCGTGGGCCGACCTCGCGCCGGTGAGCGGCGTCGGCAATGTCGCCGCCGAGCACCTGCATGCTCCCGTCCTGCAATGCGCGCGCGCCGGAAAGCAGTGACAGCAGGCTCGACTTGCCGACCCCGTCGGGGCCGATCAGGCCGACCATGCCGGACGCGGGCACGTCGAGCGTGACGTCGTCCAGCGCCACCACCTTGCCGAAGCGCAAACTCAAGCCTTCGATGTGTGCGACCGGCGGCGCATTCGTCCCCGCCGCTGCATTTGCCACTTCTCGGCTCACTGCGGCACCTTCTCTTGCAGGTGGTCGGGCCACGGCTGGTTCGAGTCAAGCCGCAACCAGGCCACGCCCGGTAGTCCGGTTTTGACGTGCTTGAGGTACTTTTGCAGCAGCTCGCGATCGAGCTGCGCCTTGACACGGAACATCAGTTTTTCCCGCTCGCTTTCGGTCTCCACCGTCTTCGGCGTGAACTGCGCGGTACTGGCGACGAAGGACACCTTCGCCGGCAGCACGTACTGCGGCGCCGCATCCAGTATCACGCGCACCTCGCTGCCGAGCGCCAACTGGCCGGCGACGCGCTGGGGCATGAAAAAGTTCATGTAGACATCCGACAGGTCGACCAGATTGAGCACCTTGGCGCCCGCGCCCAGCACCTCGCCCGGCCGTGCAATGACGTATTGCACGCGCCCGGCACGCGGGGCTTCCAGATCGCTGTCATCGATGTCTGTCTGGATGCGCGCCACTGTCGCTGTGGCGGCGGTCACCTTGGCGCGCGCGCTGGCCACCTGCGTCTCGGCGGCCGTAATGGCGGCCTCGGCGGCGCCGACCTGGGCCCGTGCCGCGGTCAATGCCGCCTCGGCGCTGCGCACGCTGGCGCGATCGTCATCGAGTTCCTGTTTCGATGAAGCGCCCTCGCTTGCAAGCGTACGGGAGCGGGCGAAGCGCCGCGACGCCGCGTCCACCTCACTCTTGTGCTGCCCGACCACCGCTTGTGCCGCGGCGTGGTCGCTCTTGCGCATCGCCACTTGCGCCACGGCGCTGTCGACGTCGCTCGCGGCCTGCTGTTCGCGCGCCCGCGCTTCGTCGTGTTGTGCCGTGAGCGTATCCACCTGCATGCGCGCGAGGATCTGGCCGGCTTCGACGAAGTCACCTTCATCGACCAGCAGTTCCGACACACGGCCGCCGAGCTGCGTCGCGAGGTCGATCTCGGTCGCTTCGATGCGGCCGTTACCGCTGACGAAACCTTCTGGTGTTCCGCGGTTTTGCAGCGTCATCCAGCCGTAGCCGGCGGCAGCCAGCACGGCCACCAGGATGGCCGCAGTGGTGAGGCGTTTCCGGGATTGTTTTGTCATGGTTCTTCCGAGATTTGGTTGGGGTTGGCAACCGGTTGGGTGGGCGCGGCGGCTGCCGGCGTGTCGGGCAGTTCAACCGAGCCGCCACCCAGCGCGGCATAGAGTGCGACGCGGTTCGACAACAGCGCACGACGTATTTGCACCAGTTGCTGCTGGGCGCCGAGCAGATCGCGTTGGGCGTCGAGCACTTCCAGAAATGCCGCCGCGCCATGGTCGAAGCGCAGCTGGGCGAGGCGTGCGCGCTCGACCTGGATGGCGTCGTTGGCCTGCGCGATCTCGAGCTGCTCGGCCAACCAGCGGCGCGTGGTCAGCGCGTCGGCAACGTCGCGGAAGGCGGCCTGAACCGTGCGGTCATAGCCGGCCAGCGCGATCTCGCGGCGCGTTTCCGTCGCTTCGAGATTGGCGCTGCGCGCGCCGCCATCAAACAGTGGCAACGCAAGGCTGGGGCCAAAGCGCCAGGCGCTCGAGCCGCCTTCGAACAGTCCGTCGAGTTCGGCGCTGGCGGTGCCGAGCGAGCCGGTGAGCGCGATGCGTGGAAAGAACGTGGCGCGCGCGGCACCGATGTTGGCGTTGGCGGCCCTCAACTGATGCTCGGCCGCCACCACGTCGGGCCGGCTCCAGAGCAAGTCCGAGGGCAGGCCGACCGGCAGTTCGGCAATTACCGCGGTGGCGTCGAGTACACCTTCAACCGGCGCCATCGCCACCGGCGCGCCCGCCAGCAGGGTCAGCGCGTGCCGCTGGGCATCGCGCGCCTGCCGGAGCTGGACGCCAAGCGTCTGCGCCTGCGTCAGCAGCGTCTGTACCTGCGTCAGATTCAGTCGTGACTCCGCGCCGACTTCGAACCGGCGCTTGAAAATACGCACCGACTCCTTGCGTGAGTCGATCGCCTGCTGCGCGAGATCGATCCGTCGGTCGAGCTCGCGCAGGCCCAGGTACGTGTCGGCGACCTGTGCGATCAGGGCGAGCGTTGTCGCGCGCCGCGCGGCGTCGCTGGCCAGGTAGCTTTGTAGCGCCGCTTCGTTCCGGTTGCGCACCGCACCCCAGAAGTCGATCTCCCAGCTGGTCAGGCCAACCGCCAATTGATATTGATTACCGACCGCTGACTGGCCGGCCGGGCTCAGGGAACCGGGCACGCGAGCGCGATCCGCCGCGCCCTCGAGGTTGACGTTCGGCACGCCTTCGCTACGCTGGATCGCATAGGCTGCGCGCGCTTCCTGAACCCGCAACATCGCAACGCGCACGTCGCGATTGTTGGCCAGCGCCGTTTCGATCAGCGTCTGGAGCGCGGGGTCCTTGAAGTGGTCGCGCCACGCGATGGTCGCGGCATTGCCGGCTTCTACCCCGGTCGTCATCGGAAAGTTTGCCGCCACCGGCAACGCCGGTGTTTCGTAAGGCGGCGCCAACGAAGCGCAGCCGGCAACAAAGACGCTCACCGCGGTCAGCAGGGCGCTGTTGGCCCGACGCCGGAACGCGGCCTTGTGCGCGACAGCCGCGTGAAGCACGCCGCTGCGGGTGCCCGTCGGGTTCTGGTCGAGGTTCGTATTATCCATGAAAGGTAAGGTACCCCATCCACCAGATCGATCATTGACCCAAGTCAACTAACTACCGACTGGTCGGTATATAATAGGTATTGTGTAGACTTGGACATGGAAAAAATGATCAGTAAAGAAAACGCCGCCAATGCGTCCAAACCTTCGCAGCGGCAGCGCCTGCCGCCGGAGGTGCGCATCCAGCAGATCCTCGATGGCGCGCTGCTGGAGTTCTCGGAGCACGGCTTCACGGCGGCGCGAATGGAGGACATCGCGTGCCGCTGCGGCCTTTCCAAAGGCGGCCTTTACGCGCACTTCAAGAGCAAGGACGTGTTGTTCGAGACGCTGCTGACCCGGTCGCTGACGCCGCTCGATCTGAGTCTGACGAGCCTCACCGGACCCATAACGGTCGAGCGAATGGCTGCGTGGATTGTCGATCGCCTGCACGCCTCATTGGCCAATCCGCGCACGGCCAACACGATGCGCTTGCTGATGGCCGAAGGCTGGCGCGTGCCGCAACTGGTCAAGCTCTGGCGCGAAAACGTGATTCAGCCGCATTTGGCGCAACTGGGCGAAGTCCTATCCGAGAGCGCCCGGATTGCCGGCGGTGCGCCATCCATCATCGCGCGCGAACCGTGGCTGGTGGTTGCACCCGCGCTTTACGTGATGGTGTCGCAACTGATTGCGGGAGAGGGTGGGGACATCGACCACGCACACCTGCGCAACGCCCATGAGCAGATGCTGTGCGAACTGCTCGCGCCGCGTGTTCGGGATGAAAAGCCCACTTGATGAGCGATATCACTCGACTGAACAGCCGACGATTCGACAGCCTCGCGATGGCACTGGACCCCCGCACCCGATCGGTGTCGAGGGTGACGTTCTTGCGCGGGGATAGCGTCGGAGCGCTGAATCGCTTTTCTTTGCGCCGCTGAAGTGCGTTGTGAGCAAGGGGCAATTGCGTCGGAACGGCTTTCGCGATTGTAACAATTGACTACATTTGCCAAATAGTTGCGCAAACATCGCGCGGCAGACTCCAGTCTCGACATTGGCGGCACGATCGAGAGGAGGTTTGGCATGGCAGGTTCCCGAGCGCCGGCGGAGTGCAACACCTTTCCGCGATTGCTGATGCATCACGCGCAAGTGCGGCCGAAGCACCCGGCCGTGCGCGAAAAGGCATACGGCATCTGGCAGACCTACACCTGGGCCGAAGTGGCGCGCGATGTTCGAGCGATTGCCTGCGGCCTGGCGGAGATGGGTTTCAAGCGCGGCGACCGGCTGGCGATCATCGGCGACAACCGTCCGCGGCTGTACTGGTCAGTGGCGGCCTGCCAGTGCCTGGGCGGGATTCCGGTGCTGATGTATCAGGACGCGGTGGCCGAGGAAATGGCCTACGTGCTGCAGGACGCCGAGATCAAATTCGCCATCGTCGAGGATCAGGAGCAGGTCGACAAGGCGGTCGAAATCCGCGATCAGACCCCGATCCTCGAGCACGTCATCTACGACGATCCGCGCGGCATGCGCCACTACACCGAGACCTTCCTGCTCGGGCTCGACGAACTGCAGGCGGCGGGTCGCGAGCATGACAAGAACCAACCCGACTTCCTCGATGGAGAAATCCGCAAGGGCCAGCCCGACGACGTCTCGGTGATGTTGTACACCTCGGGCACCACGGGCAAACCCAAGGGTGTATGCCTGACCCACAACGGTTTCATCCAGTCGGCGGCGGGCGGTTGCCAGTTCGACAAACTCACCGAAAACGAAGACATCCTCTCCTACCTGCCGATGGCCTGGGTGGGCGATCATCTGTTTTCCTATGCGCAGTCGCTGGTGGCCGGTTTCACCATCAATTGCCCGGAATCGGGCGAAACGGTGATGACCGATCTGCGCGAAATCGGGCCGACTTATTATTTCGCGCCGCCGCGCGTGTTCGAAAACCTGCTGACCACTGTGCAGATCCGCATGGAAGACGCAGCCTGGTTCAAGCGCAAGGGGTTCGACTACTTCATGAATGTGGCGCGGCGCTGCGGCGCGGACATTCTCGACGGCAAACCGGTGTCGGGCGGCGATCGCTTTCTCTACTGGCTGGGCAATGTTCTCGTGTTTGGCCCGCTCAAGAATGTGCTCGGCTTCTCGCGCATTCGTGTGGCTTACACCGCGGGTGCGGCGATCGGGCCCGACCTGTTTCGTTTCTACCGCTCGATGGGCATCAACCTCAAGCAGTTGTACGGCCAGACCGAAACCTGCGCCTATGTGTGCCTGCAGCCGGACGGACAGATCAAACTCGACTCGGTGGGCAAGCCGGCGCCGGGCGTGGAAGTGAAGCTGGCCGAAAACGGCGAGATTCTCGTCAAGGGGCCAAATCTGCTCAAGTCCTATTACAAGCGCCCGGAAGCGACCGCCGAGGCAATCAACGAAGACGGCTACTTCCTGACCGGTGACGCGGGCTTCTTCGATGAGGACGGCCACCTCAAGATCATCGACCGTGCCAAGGACGTCGGCAAGCTCGCCAGCGGCGCGATGTTTGCGCCCAACTTCATCGAGAACAAGCTCAAATTCTTCCAGCATGTGAAGGAGGCCGTCGCCTTCGGCAACGAGCGTGACGCCGTGACTGCCTTCATCAACATTGATCTCGAAGCGGTCGGCAACTGGGCCGAGCGGCGCGGCATGGCCTATTCCGGTTACACCGATCTGGCGGCGCAGCCCGAGGTGCTGCAGTTGATCAAGGAATGCATCGAGGAGATGAACGCGGGGTTGGCCTCCGACCCGATGATGAGCGGATCGCAGGTCAAGCGTTTCCTGATCCTGCACAAGGAGCTGGATGCCGATGACGGCGAGCTGACGCGCACCCGCAAGGTGCGACGCAAATTCATCGCCGAGAAATACGGCGTGCTCATCGAAGCCCTGTATTCCGACAAGACCGAGCAGCACATCGAGACCGAGGTGCAGTACGAGGATGGCCGCAAGGGCAAGGTCGCGGCCGATCTGAAGATCGAAGAGACGAAGACTTTCGCCTCCACCGCCGCGCAGCCGGCGGCCTGAGGGCAGGAGACACCATGACACGGGAAATCGGCGACGTCATCCTCGACCTGGAGGGTATTTCGCTCTCGTTCGGCGGCGTGAAGGCACTGACCAACATCAGCTTCAATGTACGCGAGCATGAAATCCGCTCGATCATCGGCCCCAATGGCGCGGGCAAGAGCTCGATGCTCAACGTCATCAACGGCGTCTATCACCCGCAGGAAGGCAAGGTGACTTTCCGCGGTGAAACGCGCGGCGAGATGGAGCCCTACACGGCCGCGTCGCAAGGCATCGCGCGCACCTTCCAGAACATTGCCTTGTTCAAGGGCATGAGCGTGCTCGACAACATCATGACCGGGCGCAACCTCAAGATGAAGTGCAATTTCCTGCAGCACGCGCTGTTCTGGGGCCCGGCGCAGAAGGAAGAAATCGCGCATCGCAAGAAGGTTGAGGAAGTGATCGACTTTCTCGAGATCCAGGCCATCCGAAAGACACCCGTGAACCGTCTGCCCTACGGACTGCAAAAGCGCGTGGAACTCGGCCGTGCGCTGGCCGCCGAGCCTTCAATGCTGCTGCTCGACGAGCCCATGGCCGGCATGAACGTCGAGGAAAAGCAGGACATGTGCCGCTTCATCCTCGACGTCAATGATCAATTCGGCACCACCATCGTGCTCATCGAGCATGACATGGGCGTGGTGATGGACATTTCCGACCGCGTGGTCGTGCTCGATTACGGCAAGAAGATCGGCGACGGCGAACCGGACGAAGTGAAGAACAACCCCGACGTGATTTCCGCCTATCTGGGCACCAGTCACTAGGAGACTGACAATGGCGTTCTTTTTAGAAGTGCTGATCGGCGGCTTGCTCTCGGGCGTGCTGTACGCGTTGGTGGCGCTGGGCTTCGTGCTCATCTACAAGGCCTCGGGCGTGTTCAATTTTGCCCAGGGTGCAATGGTGTTTTTCGCCGCGCTGACCTTCGTCGGTTTCACCGAGGTCCTGCCAGGCTGGACCGGCCTGGAAGTCGGCAGCAACCTGGTGTTCTGGATGGCCTTCGTGCTGGCACTGGCGTCGATGATCGTGCTGGGGATTCTCACCGAGAAGATCGTGTTGCGCCCGTTGGTGAGCCAGCCTCCGATCACGCTGTTCATGGCCACCATCGGCTTGACCTTCCTCATCGAAGGGATCGCTCAGGGCATCTGGGGCGCCCATGTACGCGGACTCAACCTCGGTATTGCCGATGTGCCGATCGAGGCGTTGATGGACAACTTCAACATTCTCATATCGACCTTCGACGTGTTTGCGGCCGTGGTCGGCGGCGTGCTGGTCGGCGCGCTGGCGCTGTTCTTCCAATACACCCGCATCGGCCGCGCACTACGCGCAGTGGCCGACGATCACCAGGCGGCGCTGTCGATCGGCATTCCGCTCAAGCACATCTGGGCGATCGTGTGGAGCGTGGCCGGCTTTGTCGCACTGGTCGCCGGCATGATCTGGGGCGCCCGCAACGGCGTGCAGTTCGCGCTCACCTTTACCGCGCTCAAGGCGCTGCCGGTGCTGATCCTCGGCGGCTTTACCTCGGTGCCGGGAGCGATCATCGGCGGCCTCATCATCGGCGCCTCGGAGAAGCTGGCGGAAGTGTATATCGGCCCCTTTGTCGGTGGCGGCATCGAGTCATGGTTCCCCTACATGCTCGCGCTGGCGTTTTTGCTGGTGCGGCCGGAAGGGCTGTTCGGCGAAAAACATATCGATAGGGTCTGACGCGGAATCGGGCAGTCGAAGTAGGTTGGGCAGAGCGAAGCGAAGCCCAACACGAACAGCGTGCAATCGTCGTAGGTTGGGCTTCGTTCTCAGCCCAACCTACGACGCTGACCACGCCTTGGGGCGACGGCGGTCACCGGGTGGTAGGGGCGAATAATCATTCGCCCCTGCGGTGGACGGACAACGAATAAGCGATCCGCGCGACGAATCGCAGCGGTAATACGACGGACGAACGGAGACAACGCATGCTTTATCGTGAAGCGGGCCAGTTCAAGGCCACTTACCAGCAGGATCAGCAGATCTTCCCGATCGCGCAGGATCGCATCGGGGTGTGGTTGCTGATCGGCTTTTTCGCGCTCGTCGTGCCCTTCGTTGCCAACGAGTACTGGCTCAAGGCGATTCTCACGCCGGTGATCATCTTTTCGCTGGCGGCGATCGGCCTGAACATTCTCACCGGCTATGCGGGTCAGCTCTCGCTCGGTTCGGCGGCGTTCATGGCGGTCGGGGCATTCGGCGCCTACAACTTCATTTTGCGCATTGACGGCATGCCCTTTCTCGTCGCCCTCGCCCTTGGTGGTCTGTGCGCGGCCATCGTGGGCATCTTGTTCGGGCTGCCCAGTTTGCGCATCAAGGGCTTCTATCTGGCGGTGGCGACGCTGGCAGCGCAGTTCTTCATCATCTGGGTGCTGGTCAAGGTGGAGTGGTTCTCAAACTATTCCTCGTCGGGCGTGATTACCGCGCAACCGGTGGAGATCCTGGGCTTCGCCTTTGACGGGCATATATCGAAATACCTGCTCACCCTGGCGGTCGTGGTGGTGATGGCGCTGCTCGCCAAGAACATGGTGCGCTCGAGCACCGGACGTGCGTGGATGGCAGTGCGCGACATGGACGTGGCCGCTGAAGTGATCGGCTTCCGCCTGATGCGTACCAAGCTGCTCGCCTTCGCGGTGTCGTCGTTCTACTGCGGCGTGGCCGGCGCGCTTTACGCCTACACCTACATCGGCACGGTCGAGCCCGAAGGCTTCAACCTCGATCTGTCCTTCAAGATCCTGTTCATGATCATCATCGGCGGCACGGGTTCGATCATGGGCTCGTTCCTCGGCGCGGCCTTCATCGTGCTGTTGCCGATCTTCCTCGACAACGTCGTACCGGTGGTACTCGGCGATCTGGTTTCAGCCAGTTTCGTCTCCAACCTTCAGCTCATCGTCTTCGGTGGGCTGATCATCTTCTTCCTGATTGTCGAGCCGCACGGGTTGGCCCGACTGTGGCAGATCGGCAAGGAAAAACTGCGGCTGTGGCCGTTCCCGCACTGATCCGGGGTGCAGTCGGCAGCCGCTGACCCGTCCTCGCATTCGCTTTATGCTCAAGACTCACAAGTGGAGACAACTCATGAAACTCAAAAGAACCGCAGTCATCGGTGCTGCAATCGCCGGCATGCTGGGCTCGTCAATGGCCATCGCGGCCGAGCAGTTTTTCGGCCTGCCGAGCTACCGCGTCGGTGCCTATGGTGGCAACGGCGCCTCGCTTTATGGTGGCTGGATCGACTACATGGCCATGATCAACGCGCGTGACGGTGGCGTCGGTGGCGTCAAGCTCACCTGGGAAGAATGCGAAACCGAATACAACAATGCACGCGGCGTCGAATGTTACGAGCGTCTCAAGAAGGGCGGCGAGACGGGTAATTCGGTCTTCATGCCGCTGTCGACGGGCATTACCTATTCGGTGATCGAGAAGGTTGTCGATGACAAGATTCCGCTGGTCACCATCGGTTACGGCCGCACCGACACCGCCGACGGCAGCGTCTTCCCGTGGGTCTTCCCGATGATCTCCACCTACTGGTCGCAAGCCTCGTCGATCATCAACTACATCGGCCAGCAGGACGGTGGCATGGATCAGCTCAAGGGCAAGAAGATCGCCCTGCTCTATCACGATTCGGCCTACGGCAAGGAATCGCATGCGGTGCTGGAAAAACTGGCCGAAAAACATGGTTTCGAGCTGCAGAAGGTCGCTGTCGCCCACCCGGGCAATGAGCAGCAGGCGCAGTGGCTGCAGATCCGTCGCGAGCGTCCGGATCACGTCATTTTGTGGGGCTGGGGCGTGATGAACGCGACCGCCATCAAGGCCGCGGCGAAAACCGGCTATCCGGTCGATAAAATCGTCGGTGCATGGTGGTCAGGCTCCGAGGAAGACATGATCCCGGCCGCCGCCGCCGCCAAGGGCTATGTCGCTGCCGGTTTCAACGTCGCGGGCGCCGACTACCCGGTGATCAAGGCGATCGAGGACAACGTCTATGCCAAGGGTAACGGCAACATGCCCGATGGCAAGCGTGTCGGTACCGTGCTTTACAACCGCGGCGTGGTGCACGGCATCATCGCGGTCGAAGCGGTGCGGGTGGCGCAAGAGAAATTTGGCGCCGGCAAGGCGATGACCGGAGAGCAGATGCGCTGGGGCTTCGAGCACCTCGACCTGAGCGCCGATCGCCTCGCCGAACTGGGTGCGACTGGCTTCATTCCGGAAGTCAAGATCACGTGTAGCGACCACGAGGGTTCGGGCAAGGTCAAATTCCAGCAGTGGGACGGCAAGAAGTGGAACGTCATCACCGACTGGATCGAGGCCGACAAGGAACTCGTGCGCGGCATGATCGAGGAATCGGCCGCCGCCTACGCCAAGGAAAAAGGCATTACCCCGCGCGACTGCTCGAAAGAGAGCTGATCGCAACAGGCGCGTGCGGCCGGTTCGCCGGCTGCACGGGGCCTTCCCCGACAGGGGAAGGTCCGGCGAGCGCATCGCGGTGCGCTCGCCGGACCCTCTCTGCAGCACCTTGCCGGAGAAGGGACGCACACCGTACACGGCAGACCGATCATCATGACAACAGCGAACACGGCTGCGGCCGCCACGGCCGCCCCCTACCTCCGCGTCAACAACGTCGAGGTCATTTACGACCACGTTATTCTCGTGCTCAAGGGCGTGTCACTCGAAGTGCCCAAGGGCAAGATCGTTGCGCTGCTCGGCGCCAATGGTGCCGGCAAGTCGACCACGCTCAAATCAATTTCCAACCTGCTCGGCGCCGAGCGCGGTGATGTTACCAAGGGCGATATCCAGTTCAAGGGCGCGCGCATCGACCGCCTGACGCCAGCCGATCTGGTCAAGCGCGGGGTGATCCAGGTGATGGAAGGGCGACACTGCTTCGAACACCTGACGATCGAGGAAAACCTGCTCACCGGCGCCTACACCCGCGGTGGCGATCGCGTCGGCATCAAACAGACGCTCGATCTGGTGTACCAATATTTCCCGCGCCTCAAGGAGCGCCGCAGCTCGCAGGCGGGCTACACCTCGGGTGGCGAACAGCAGATGTGCGCGATCGGTCGCGCGATCATGGCGAGCCCCGAAATGGTGCTGCTCGACGAACCGTCGATGGGTCTGGCGCCGCAGATCGTCGAAGAGATCTTCGAGATCGTGAAAGACCTCAACAGTCGCGAGAACGTCAGCTTTCTACTCGCCGAGCAGAACACCATGGTGGCGCTGCGTTACGCCGACTACGGCTACATCCTCGAAAACGGCCGCATCGTGATGGAAGGCGAGGGCAGCTATCTGGCGAACAATGAGGACGTGAAGGAGTTCTACCTCGGCCTGTCGGGCGAGGGCCGCAAGAGCTTCCGCGACGTCAAGCACTACCGCCGACGCAAGCGCTGGCTCTCCTGATCTTAAGGCCGCGGCACGGCTCGCGGGGACCCGTAGGGCCGGCTTCAGCCCGCCACCAACCGCCCAAAAAAGCGGCCGGCTGAAGGCCGGCCCTACGGCATCTGCCGCGCAGCGCGAGCGTCGGCATCAACGCACGTCACGAGGAGCGACAACAATGGATGATTTCGATGCGCGCGAGCGGCGCGACCCGGCAGAGCGCGAGGCCGATCTGCTCGAGCGCCTGCCGCAGCAAATCGCCCATGCGCGCGAATGCGCCGCTGCCTTCGCCACTCGCCTGGCCGATATCGACCCGGCGGCCATCACCTCGCGCGAGGCACTCGCCACGCTGCCGGTGACGCGCAAGTCCGAACTGCTCGAACTGCAAAAAGCGGCGCGTCCCTTCGGCGGTTTTTCCACCATAGGCTGGGGTCCGGCCTGCGCGCGAGTGTTTGCCTCGCCGGGTCCGCTGTACGAACCCGAGGGCGCACGCGACAACTACTGGCGCATGGCACGCGCGCTGCATGCGGCCGGCTTTCGGGTCGGCGATCTGGTGCACAACACCTTCTCGTATCACATGACGCCCGCCGGCTCGATGATGGAAACCGCCGCGCACGCGCTCGGTTGCACGGTGTTTCCGGGCGGGGTCGGGCAGACCGAGCAACAGCTCGAAGCGATCGCCGATCTGAAGCCGACGGCCTACACCGGCACGCCATCCTTTCTGCGCATCCTGCTCGACAAGGCCGACGAAGCCGGCGTGACGTTGAGCTTTACCAAGGCCTTCGTCTCCGGCGAAGCGTTTCCGCCCAGCCTGCGCGACGCGCTTGCGGCGCGCGGTATCGACGCCTATCAGGCCTATGC
>CBDTZF010000011.1:0-17805 GCA_965364825.1 uncultured Rhodocyclaceae bacterium
TGACCGGCGCAGTCTTCCGCGAAAGTGCCCATCAGGCGGCCAGTCGTATCGGGAAAGTAATGATCTTCAAGGCCGTCGAAGAACATGTGATCGATCAACTTGCCATGCCCGAGGCGATATCCGCCGCGCGCCTTGGCCAGCAAATAAGGTGCATTGCTCATCGATTCCATGCCACCGGAAATGATGATCTGGTTGGTGCCGGCGAGCAGCATGTCGTTTGCCAGCATGGTCGCCTTCATGCCCGAGCCGCACACCTTGCTGACCGTGCTGCAGCTGACCGACAGCGGCAGACCGGCGTGGATCGCGGCCTGTCGCGCGGGCGCCTGACCGAGGCCGGCGGGCAGCACGCAGCCCATGATCACCTCTTCGATCTGCTCGGGCGCCAGGCCGGCGCGCTCGATCGCGGCGCGGATCGCGACACTGCCCAAGTGCGGCGCATCCACCGGCGACAGGTCACCCTGGAATCCACCCAGCGGCGTGCGCGCCGCCGAAACGATTACGATTGGATCACTCATCATGTTCTCCTCTGTTTTCAAGTTGCGACGCACGGACACTCCAGCGCGTCGAGCGCCGCGGCGTAGCGCGGCAGGAGTTCATCGGGCTGGCTGACAGTCAGCCCGAGATCGTTCATTAGACCGTCCTTGAGACCATACACCCAGCCATGCACGGTCAGCGGCTGGCCGCGCGCCCAGGCGTCCTGCACGACGATGGTCTGGCACAGATTGAGCACCTGTTCGAGCACGTTCAGTTCGCACAGACGGTCGTGGCGGCGTTCCGGAGGCACAGCGTTCATGTGCGCCAGATGCTTGGTGTGCACATAGTGCACATGGCGCAGCCACAGGTCAGACAGACCGACGCGGTCTTCCTGCAACACGGCCCGCACGCCGCCGCAGCCATAGTGGCCGACCACCATGATGTGCTTCACCTTGAGGACATCGACCGCGAACTGAACCACCGACAGACAGTTCAGATCGGTGTGCACCACCACGTTGGCGACGTTGCGGTGCACGAACACCTCGCCCGGCAACAGACCGACGATCTGGTTGGCCGGCACACGCGAATCGGAGCAGCCGATCCACAGGTATTCGGGCGCTTGCAGTTGCGAGAGCTTCTCGAAGAATCCCGGATCGACCTCGCGCATCTGCCGCGCCCAGGCGCGGTTGTAGTCGAACAGGTGAAACAGGTTCTGGTTGCAGATGGTGTCTTCCGACCAGTCCGCGAGTTCCAGCGAGAGGAAGATGGTGCCTTCGACCGGCGTCGGGTAATAGGCCGGCGCTTCGGTGAATCCCAGTTCGCGATACAGCTTCACCGCGATGCGCATCGCTGGTAGCGTGTCGATCATGATGCGTTTGTAGCCGAGTTCCCTGGCTGCGCGAATCCCGGCCAGCGCCAGATCGCGACCGATATTCAAGCCACGCTTGGACGGCTCGACATAGAGCCGCTTCATTTCGCATACGCCCTCCGAGAACGGGCGCACACCGACGCAGCCCGCCGGTGCACCATCGTGTTCGGCGAAGAACAGGCGGCCGCCGGGCGGCGCATAGGCGCCGGGCAGCGACGCCATCTCGGTGTCGAAATTCTGGTAGCCCAGATCGACGCCGAGCCACGCCGCGTAATTGCGGAAGAACTGCCGCACCTGCTCGATTGCGGCGCTGTCGGTGGCGTCGACAATGCGGATATTGACGGTCATGTATCGGCTCTTTCAGCGTGGCGTAAAGAGATTCCCATTGCGCATTGGGGGCTGCGCAATGCCCTGACAAATCGCGTCGCTCAGTCAGTTTCCGCGAACAGCTCACGGCCGATCAACATGCGGCGGATCTCGCTCGTGCCGGCGCCGATCTCGTACAACTTGGCGTCGCGCCACAGCCGTCCGGCCGCGTATTCATTGGTATAGCCCACGCCACCAAGCGCCTGAATGGTTTCGCCCGCCATCCAGGTCGCCTTTTCGGCGGAATAGAGGATGGCGCCGGCGGCGTCCTTGCGCAAGCTGCGCGCATGGTCGGTGCGATCACAGGCCTGGCCGAGCGCGTAGACGTAGGCACGCGTCGCCATCCAGGTGCTGTACATATCGGCGATCTTGCCCTGCATGAGCTGGAATTCGCCGATCGGGGTGTCGAACTGCTTGCGCTCGTGCAGGTAGGGCACGGTCACGTCCATGCACGCCGCCATGATGCCCAGCGGTCCGCCACACAGCACGGCACGCTCGTAATCGAGCCCGCTCATGAGCACCCTGACGCCACCGCCGACCTGCCCGAGCACGTTCTCTTCAGGCACTTCGACGTCATCGAAGAACAGCGGATAGGTATTCGAGCCGCGCATGCCGAGTTTGTCGAGATGCGAGCCAGCACTGAAACCGGACATGCCCTTCTCGATAATGAAAGCGGTCACGCCCTTGGCCCCGGCGGCCACGTCGGTCTTGCCGTACACCACCAGCGTGTCGGCGTCGCCGCCATTGGTGATCCACATTTTCGCGCCGTTGAGCACGTAGTGGTCGCCCTTCTTGTCGGCGCGCAATTTCATGCTCACCACGTCGGAACCGGCATTGGGCTCGCTCATCGCCAGCGCGCCGACCTGCTCGCCTGAAACCAGCCCGGGCAGGTATTTCTGTTTTTGCGCGTCGTTGCCGTTGCGGCGGATCTGGTTCACGCACAGGTTGGAATGCGCGCCATAGGACAGCCCGACCGAGGCCGAGGCCCGCGAGACCTCTTCGAGCGCAATGATGTGCGCAAGATAGCCCATCTCCGAGCCGCCGTATTCTTCTTCAACGGTCATGCCATGCAGACCCAGGTCGCCCAGCTTCTTCCACAGGTCGGCCGGGAACTCGTTATCAACGTCGATCTGCGCCGCGCGGGGCGCGATCTCATCGGCCGCGAAAGCCCGCACGGTGTCGCGCAACATCTCGATCGTCTCACCCAGATGAAAATCAAGGCTTGGAATATTCATCGATTGTCTCCTCGGATTGTGGGTGACGTCATGCTACGCCTTTGCCGTGCATCGTCATCAGTGTCTGCTGCATCGTGGCACAGTGAATTCGTGCTGCTCGAGTCTCTACGAATACGTCCGCGCGGGCAACGATCAGGTTGCGCCCGGCACGCACCACCTGCCCTTCCGCAACCAGCCGGTCGCCCATGGCAGGCGCCATCAGATTGACTTTGTACTCTACCGTCAGCACGCCGGCATCGGCCGGCATCAGCGTGAAGGCTGCGAAACCGCCGGCGTTGTCGGCCAGCGTGCCGATGATGCCGCCGTGAAAGAAGCCATCATGCTGTGCAAGTTCGGCGCGAAACGGCAGTTCGATCACACACGCGCCGGCCGAGACCAGCACCAGCCGCGCGCCGATGAAATCCATCAACGGTTGCGCGTCGAAGCTGCGCTGAACGCGCGCCTCGAAGTCGGGATCACGAACCTGCCAGTCTGTCTCTTTCGTCATCAGGGTAGCGCGGCCTCATTTGCAACCTCAACTGCCATTTCGATTCGCCATGTCAGAATTGACGTTGACGTAAACGTAAACTAAAATACGCGTAATGATCAAGCGTTTCTTTAAACATTCTTCGCACGTCCATGCTCCCGCAGCAGTTTGGCGCACTGGCGTTCCAGCCTGTCAATCTCGCCAAGTACGACTTCGATGTCTTCGAGCTGCTGGGCCAGTGTCGCTCGCCGCTCGGCAAGCAACTTGAGAAAGCGCTGCAGTTGCGGAGTATTGTTGGCGCCGCCATACATGCCGAGTATCTGCCGGATTTCGGCAAGCGAGAGACCCAGCCGCTTGCCACGCAGGGCGAGTTTGAGCCGCGTACGATCGGCACGGGCATAGACACGCGTCCGTCCGGCGCGCGCGGGCGTGATCAGTCCTTGATCCTCGTAATAGCGGATCGCCCGCGGGGTGATGTCAAACTCGCGGGAGAGTTCGGTGATCGTGTACGTCCGTTCGTCTGGCATAAGGGGTGGTGTCCGACGCGATCCGCGGCACCATCTGTAGTGATTTGATTTTATGGATATTTCGTGTTTTTCTGTGCGCCGAGTTAAACAGATTTCAGCCCCCGAATCAATGCGTACGCGAATGCACGCAGCTGCTGGAGAGTGACACCGTGACCGTTTCGACACCCCTCGAATACCCGTTTGATGAAGCACCCGCAACGGGTGCATGCCGCCTCGTCGCGCCGGGCGTGCATTGGGTGCGCATGCCGCTGCCCTTTGCGCTCGACCATATCAATCTGTGGGTGCTGGACGACGGCGAGGCACTCACGCTGATCGATACCGGTTTCGGCCTGCCCGAGACCCAGTCAGCCTGGACACAAATCCTCACGCATCTCGGCAAGCCGGTGACGCGCATCTTTGTGACCCACTGTCACCCTGATCACCTCGGCCTTGCCCACTGGCTGGCCGAGCGCACCGGCGCGCCGATCAGCATGACGCAGGGCGAGTTCCTTGGTGGTCACGCGCTGTGGCATCAGTTGCCGGGCTTCAGTGTGGCGGACATGCTCGCCCAGTTCCGCCGCCACGGACTCGATGAAGCCCGCCTCGATGCGCTCGCGGCACGGGGCAACGGCTACAAAAAAGGCGTACCGGCATTGCCAAGCAAGTACGAACGTGTCATTGACGGCGATTGCATCCGCCTCGGTGCACACCAATGGCAAGTCATTGCCGGCTACGGTCACGCACCGGAACATGCGGCACTGCACTGTAGAGAACTGGGCCTACTGATCTCCGGCGACATGCTCTTGCCACGCATTTCGACCAACATCAGCGTGTTTGCGGCGACGCCGCACGACGATCCGCTGCAGCGATTCATCGATTCGATCCGACGCTTCAAGGACTTGCCCGCGACAACGCTCGTGCTACCATCACACGGCATGCCCTTCAAAGGCATTGATGCGCGTGTTGACCAGCTCATTGACCATCATCGCGAACGTTGCGATGCGCTACTGGCGGCCTGTGATTCGCCGGCCAGTGCGGGTGAATTGCTGCCGACCCTGTTCCCGCGCAAACTTGACACGCATCAGGTCATGTTCGCGATGGGAGAAGCCATCGCCCATCTCAACCATCTTGTGCGCCAAGGCCGGTTGCGCGAGATAAACGGCGGAGAATACGTGCGTTACGTGTCAACCGCTCGACCCTTGCAGTGAGGAACTAACAACCATGGCTCCAACAAAACTAGAACAGGCGATCGCCGACCTGCCCGACCCCAACGAGATCGCGAAGACCTATGCCCAGGTCGCGCAACGTTCATCCGGGCTGATCAGCGACCACATCCATCGGCAGCTCAAGAAGGGCGTTTCGGCCCCCGCCGATGAACTGGGCATTGCGCAGGCGTTCATGGACATGATGGCCAAGCTGCTGTCGAATCCGCTGCAGATGGCGCAGGCGCAGATGAATCTGGTGTGGGAATACTTCACGCTTTGGCAGCATTCCATGCTGCGTGCCGTGGGCGTGCACGGCTCGCCGATCGCCTCGCCGGAGTCGGGCGACAAGCGTTTCAAGGACGACCAGTGGCAGGAACACTTCCTGTTCGATTTCGTCAAGCAGTCCTACCTCATCACCGCACGCCATATCCACGACACCGTGGGGTGCGTCAAGGGCCTCGACGACCAGACGCAGAAGAAGGTCAATTTCTACACGCGTCAGTACGTCGATGCGATGAGTCCGTCGAACTTCGCCATGACCAATCCGGAAGTGTTCCGCGAAACCGTCAAGAGTCACGGCCAGAATCTCGTCAAGGGACTCAACAACCTGCTGCGCGACATCGAGGACGGCGGCGGCAACCTGCGCGTCAAGATGACCGACACCACGGCCTTCGAACTGGGCAAGAACGTGGCCACCACGCCGGGCAAGGTGGTGTTCGAAAACCAGATGATGCAGTTGCTGCAATACACGCCAAGCACCGACAAGGCACTCAAGCGCCCACTGCTGATCGTGCCGCCGTGGATCAACAAGTTCTACATACTCGATCTGCGCGACAAGAACTCCTACATCAAGTGGGCCGTCGAACAGGGCCACACGGTATTCGTCATCTCATGGGTCAATCCCGACGAGCAACTCGCCGAAAAGAGCTTCGATACCTATGTGCTCGAAGGCGTGATTGCCGCGCTCGACGCCATCCAGGAACAGACCGGCGAGAAGGAAGTGAACGCCGTTGGCTATTGCCTGGGCGGCACGCTGCTCGCCACCACCCTCGCCTATCTGGCCGCCAAGCGCCGCAAGCGCATTGCCAGCGCAACCTTCTTCACCGCCATGACCGACTTCGCCGAGCCGGGCGAACTCGGCGTATTCATCGACGAGGGTCAGATATCGAGCCTCGAGAAAAAGATGTTCGACCGCGGTTACCTCGAAGGTGCCGAAATGGCGGGCACCTTCAACATGCTGCGCGCCAACGACCTGATCTGGTCGTTCGTGGTGAATAACTACCTCATGGGCAAGGATCCCTTCCCGTTCGATCTGCTGTACTGGAACTCCGATTCCACGCGCATGCCGGCCACCATGCACAGTTTTTATCTGCGCAACCTCTACCTGGAAAACCGCCTGGTCGAGCCGGGCGGCGTCGAGATCGACGGCACACCGATCGACCTCGGCAAGATCAAGGTGCCGTGCTACTTCATCTCGACTATCGAAGACCATATCGCGCCGTGGAAGAGCACCTATAGCGGTGCGCGCCACTTCGGCGGGCCAGTGCGCTTCGTGCTCGGCGGATCGGGCCACATCGCAGGCATCGTCAATCCCCCGGCCGCCAACAAATATGGTTACTGGGTGAGCAAATCGGACGACCTGCCGGAAGATGTGAAAGCGTGGTTCGAGTCGGCCACACAGCAGCCAGGCTCGTGGTGGACCGACTGGCAGGCCTGGGTGACCGGCCACAACAATACGCAGGTGCCAGTGCGTGACCCGGCCAAGGGCAAGCTCAAGGCAATCGAAGACGCACCGGGCCGTTACGTGAAGATGCGTGTCGACGCGACGACCACGCAGATCGCCTGAGAAGCGTTTTTCAGTCATTGAAAAAGGGGCCGCCTCGCGGCCCCTTTTTCATGCGCTGCGCGAAGGATCTCATCTTGTGACGCCGATCGTACTCGATACCAATACCGTAATGGCGCTGTGGCTCTTTGAAGACCCGGCGCTTGCCCCGTTGCGCGCGTGGCTTGCCGGCGGCGACGCCGCGTTGCTGAGCCGGGAAGACGCACTGGAAGAACTGCGTCGCGTGCTTGCCTACACGCAATTCGGCTGCCCCCAGGCGCGTCAGCAAGCGATCCTCGCTGACTACCGCGCACAACTGAGCACTCCCGCCGCACCACCCGCGGTCGCGGAACTACCGCGCTGCCGCGACCGGGATGATCAAAAATTTCTCGAAATTGCCGGCACCAGCGCCGCGCGCTG
Source organism: uncultured Rhodocyclaceae bacterium (assembly GCA_965364825.1). Lineage (GTDB taxonomy): Bacteria > Pseudomonadota > Gammaproteobacteria > Burkholderiales > Rhodocyclaceae > Nitrogeniibacter. The sequence continues at coordinate 7,363 of CBDTZF010000011.1, forward strand.
GCTGCTGACGCGAGACAAGGCCCTGCTCAGGCTCAATCGCCACCGCCTGCTGCGTGGCCGCTTCATGGTGCTTACCCCCGAGCGCTGGCAACGCGAGGTGCTGCCTACCCTCTGACGACGGTGTTAATCCGTGCCTGCCAACAAGGCATTGCCACCGATCACGTGACGCCCGCCACGTCGCGGCGGAATCGCGCCAGCGCGTGCAGCCCATCGATCGCGCGGCTGCCGTACCAGGAGGTCCATTCGCCGTCGATCAGGTGCACCGGGCGCCCGCTCAGGTCGCGCACTTCGGCGAGATGCTGGTCGCGAAAACGGTAAGGCTCGGAGGACAGCAGCACGCGATCGACCTGCGCCAGCCAGGGCGCGTCCCATTCGAACGCCGGATAGCGCGTTTCGCTCTGCGCCGGCGCCGTATGCCAGCCGACCGTGGCCAGCGTCGCCGCAATATAGGTGGCGCGCGAGACTGTCATCCATGGCGCGCGCCAGATCAGATACAGCACTTGCTCGGGCGCCAACGCATCGCCCACCGCGAGTGCCGTGTCCAGCGCGATATCGAACCGCATGACCAATGCTTCCGCTGCGGCGTGGCGACCGAAGATGCCGCCCAGCAGCCGATACAAGGCGCGATTGTCTTGCGGCACGCAGGGATGGGTCACGATCACATGTGGCACGAACGGCGCCAGCGCATCGGCCACCGCCTTTGGGTTTTCGTCGATATTGACAATCACGTGCGTGGGCGACAGCGCGCGCACCGCATCTAGCTTGACATCCTTGGTACCGCCGACCTTGGGCACGGCACGCAAGGCATCACGCGGATGGATGCAGAAGCCGGTGCGCCCGACGAGTTGCGCGCCGAGTCCGAGATCACACACCAGTTCGGTAATCGACGGCACCAGCGAGACGATGCGCGGCTCCCCCTGAAACGGCGCATGGCGTTCCCCCAGGGCATCGACGCATGTGGGTTCTCCAGCGGTCATGTCATTGAGGCGCCGGCGGTGTGGCGGCCGACTCGATCCAGCCGCGCTCCCGGTAATACCGCTCGGCGCCCGCGTGCAGCGGTGCCGAAAGGCTTTGCGTGATCATTTCCTGTTCCATCAGATGGGCGAACGCCGGATGCAATTTGCGGAAGTCATCGATGTAGTCGAACACCGACTTGACCACGATATACACCACATCGTCGGGCACATCGGCCGAGGAGACAAGCGTTGCCGCGACACCAAAGGTGTCCACATCCTTGTCGTTGCCCCGGTACATGCCGCCGGGAATGGTCGCCTTGCGATAGAAGGGATTTTGGGCGACAAGTGCGTCGATCGGGGCACCGGTGACGGGCACCAGATCGAGCGTGCAGGTGGCGGTTGCTTCGGTGACCGCCGCCGAGGGGTGACCGACGGCGTAGATCATGACGTCAATCGTGCCGTCGCAGATGGCCTGCGCCATTTTTGCCGGCTCGACCTCCGCCGCCGTAACCAGATCGCTCATCTGGAGACCATAGGCGTCCATGATCACTTCCATGGTGGCGCGAGGTCCGGAGCCGGAATTACCCACATTGACCTTCTTGCCCTTGAGGTCTTCGAATTTGGTGATCCCCGAGCCTTTGCGCACCAGCACGGTGAAGGGTTCTGGATGCAACGAGAACACCGCGCGCAATGTGTCAAAGCTCCCGAGATCGGCATACCCAGCGGTGCGATGATAGGCATCGTACTGCTGATCGGACTGCACCACGCCAAACTGCAGCTCGCCGCCCCGAATCCCGTTGATGTTATCGACCGAGCCCCCGGTCGATTCGGTCGAGCAACGCAGGCCGTGCGTTTTGCGATCTTTATTGACCAGACGACAGATGGCACCGCCGACCGGAAAATAGACACCGGTGACGCCGCCGGTGCCGATCGAAATGAATTGCTGTTCCACGGCTACGGCAGCTGGTGCGACAGCCAATAGCGCCGCCGAGGCGGCAAAGCTCGCAATAAGTTTTTTCATTGATCTCTCCCCGGTTTTCAAACTGAATTTGGCGCGCAACCGCGCGTAGGTTGCTGCGGGCATTGCACCATCGAACCGTTGAATGGTGCAAACCGGCTGCGCCTATTGACACTCTCGGATCGTCGTCGAACGGTGGGCACCAGCGGCGCGGAACGAGTTCGGGTGATGTATGACCCTCGTCGGCAGTCGGCCGCATGTCGCTGCGGACTGCGTCAGACCAGAGACGGCCCGGCGACGATGTCGCAGGCTTCGTCGCGCGTGACCGGCACGGCGGCCACGGCCTCGACATGATCGGCCAGCCAGGCGGCCAGTGTTGCCGCGCCGCCTTCGTCGAAATCAACAATATGACACCCTGCAACACCGCTGTCGGGCGTCGCGCCGCGGCTGTAGTTGACCACGCGCGCACGTCCGCTGACCGCGCCGGCGACGTCCATGCGCTCAAGGTGAAAATCGAAGGCTTGGTGCGCGTCCGGCGGGGTCGAGGTCCACATCGAGAAGCCCTCCAGCGACAGGTCGCGAATCGGCCGCGCCACGCCACCGCAGGCCAGCCGGAACAAGGCGTGTCCGGCATGCGCCATGAAAATCCGCTGGCGTCCGCGCCGCTCGTCCCTGCCGCTCATTGTGCTCTCCCCTGATTGCGCTTGAATAATCTCTCAATCAACGGCGTGAGTGGCCGCAACTTGATCGACGCAGGCAGGGAAAATGTGACGCTACAAGGGCAGTCCGCGCGGTTTGCGCCCGGCGTGCGCGAACAAGCGGTCGTACAGCGCATCGGGCAACCAGTCGAGCACCCGCGCGGCGACGCCCATCTGCCACGGCACCACCGCGTGGCGACGGCCGCGGGCAACGACGCGCGCAATGCGTGCCGCGGCGTCGTCGACGGAGAGGATGAAGGGCATCGGGTAAGGATTGACCGCCGTCATCGGCGTAGCGATGTAGCCCGGCGCCAGCGTCACCACCTTCACGCCGGTGCCGTGCAGTTCGACGCGCAAGCTTTCCAGATACACGCGCGCCGCCGCCTTCGAGGCACTGTAAGCCCCCGCGCCGGGCAGACCGCGCACGCCCGCCACCGAGCCGATGCCCACCAGCGTGCCGCTGCCGCGCTCGCGCATCCGCGCCACGAAAGGCTGAAAGGTGTGGCACAGGCCCAGCACGTTGGTCTGCAGCATGCGTGCGAAGGCATCGGCGTCTTCTGGAAATTCGGTCAGGTTGCCGGCCGATACGCCGGCATTGCCGATGACGATTTCGGGCAGACCGAAGCGATCGATGAATTCGGCCGCCGCGCTGCGCATGGCGACCGCATCGGCGACATCGGCCACACAGGCCAGCGTCTGCGCGGGCAGCTCGGCGCACAGTGCATCGAGCTTTTCCTGCCGGCGCCCGGTCAGCCCGAGCTGCGCGCCGGCGATCCCGTAGTGGCGCGCCAACGCCGCACCCAGCCCGCTGGAGGCGCCGGTAATGAAAACGCGCCGTGGCCGACTGTTGGCATCACGGCGCGAATCGGACGGCAAGACGCGTCAGCCCTTTGACTTGCCCTGGCGAGCTTTGGCGATCAGTTCGTCGACCACCTTGAGCGCCGCTTCGTGGCTTCCCGCCATCGATGCCGAGGTCAGCCAGCGGCCATCGATGGCCAGCGTCGGCACACCATTGATGCGGTAGGCGCGCGCCAACTGATCAGCGCGCTGCAACTTGCTGTCGACGCCAAAGGATTTATAGGCATCCATGAAGGCCTTGGCATCCACGCCGTTTGCCGCCACCCAGTCGCTGACACCTTGCTCGGTGGTGAGCGGCACGCGTTCTTCCTGAAATGCGGCGAATACCTTGGAGTGGAGCTTGTCGAGCACGCCGGCGGACTCGGCCGCGTAGAACAAACGCGCCAGTTGCTTGAGGTCCGGATTGCCCCAGACGACCGGCACTTGCCGGAAGGCAACGTCGTCCGGCAAGCCTTCGCGCCAGTGCTCGACGATCGGATCGAAATCGCGGCAATGCGGGCAGCCGTAATGAAAGAACTCGATCACCTCGATCTTGGCTGGATCGGCGGTGGGCTGCGGCGGCTCGACCGGGGTGTAAGTCGGCTTTTGCGCAAAGGCCGGCGCACCGACAACCGAGGCGCCCGCAAGTACGGCGAGGTGGAAAAGCGCGTGACGTCGATTCATGAAGTATTCAGTCCTTGTTGATTGACGGGGTTCTGACTGGAAGGCGATGCCCGGGTTCCCTCGTGGTTTCACCGTTTCACGCGCACCAGAGCCACATCGATTCCCGCACGCGCCAGCTCGGCGCGCATGGCGTTCATATCCTCAACGCGCGCATACGGCCCCAGGCGGACACGATGGACTGTACCCGCTGTCGCCGATTCACCACGCTGCACCGCCGCTTCGATCCCCATCAGCGCCAGCCGTGCCTTGAGGTTATCGGCTTCGGTGGGGTCTTCGAACGCCCCCACCTGCAGGTACAGCCGCTCGTCGGAGAGGCCCTTGGGGCGCTGTTCGGAGGCGGCCGGCATCTCGACCGAGCCATCCCCCTTGGGCAAAATCTTGTAGAAATCGAACTGTGGCTTTTCCACCGGAGGTCCGCCGGGCTTGCCCGGCAGGGTGCGCGGCGCGAGTGCCGTTTCGTCGTCGACCTTGGACGCCGTCGGAGTGCCGTTTTCGGCAAACGGGTTGGCGCGCGTCAGATACCACGCCACGCTGGCGGCGAATATCGCGCCCAGCATCAGCCCGATGATGATACCGACGAACACGCCTCCACCGCTGCGTTTGGGGGCTGCCCTGTTGCTCTTGCGTCTACTGCTCACCTGTTCTTCCTGTCATTCGTTACATCGAAACCGGCGCCGACACGCCGAGTAGGGCCAGCCCGTTGGCCAGCGTGCTGCGCACCGCCGCGGCCAGCGCGAGGCGGGCGAGCATCTGCGTCTCGTCGTCCACCAGCATGCGCTCGGCGTTGTACCAGCTGTGAAATTCGCCGGCCAGGTCCTTGAGATAGAAGGCGATCTGGTGCGGCGCATGGTCTGCGGCCGCCGACTGCACGACTTCGGGGAACGCGGCGAGGCGCGCACACAGCGCGAGTTCGCGTTCGCTCGCCAGCGGCGCAAGGTCGGCGTCGTTCAAATCCCGCGCGACTCCGCCCCACTGGTTGAGCACCGAGCACACGCGGGCGTGCGCATACTGAATGTAATACACCGGGTTTTCGTTGGTCTCGCTCTTGGCCAGATCGAGGTCGAAATCCAGATGCTGGTCGCTCTTGCGCAGAACATAGAAGAAACGGCAGGCGTCGTTGCCGACCTCCTGACGCAGTTCGCGCAGCGTGACAAACTCGCCGGAACGGGTCGACATCGCGGCCTTCTGCCCGTTGCGGTAGAGCACGGCGAACTGCACCAGCGCGACCTCGAACTTTTCCGGTGGCAAACCAAGCGCCTCAATGGCGCCACGCACGCGCGGAATGTAGCCGTGATGATCGGCACCCCAGATGTCGATGATGCGGTCGAAACCGCGCTCGTACTTGTTCACATGGTAGGCAATGTCGGAGGCGAAATAAGTGTACATGCCGTTTTCCCGCTGCACCACGCGGTCTTTCTCGTCGCCAAAGCTGCTCGAGCGGAACCACTTGGCGCCGTCCTGCATATACAGATGACCGCGCGCTTCAAGCGCCGCCACGGCGCTCTCGACCAGCCCGGTGTCGAACAGACTTTTCTCCGAGAACCACTTGTCGAAATGCACACCGAAGGCTTCGAGGTCTTCGCGGCAATCGCCCAGCTGCTGAGTCAGCACGTAGTCGTGCACCCAATGATAGTCCTCACCGAGGAGGCGCTTGGCATTGGCGATAATCGCATCCAGATGGCCTTCTTCGTTTGCCTCGACGTCCGGCGCGCCGGCCAGCACCGCCGCCGCATTCGCCGTAACGAAGCGATCCTGCTGCGCATCACGCATTTCGCGCGCCATGTCGATGACGTAATCGCCACGGTAGCCGTTGGGCGGGAACGGCACCTCGATACCGAAGAAGGTGAGATAACGCAGCCACGTGGACAGCGCGAGGATGTCCATCTGGCGCCCGGCGTCATTCACGTAATATTCGCGCGCCACCTGGTAGCCAGCGAATTCGAGCACCGACGCCAGCGATGCGCCATACGCCGCGCCGCGACCGTGACCGACATGCAGCGGCCCGGTGGGATTGGCGGAGACGAACTCCACCTGCACCTTGGCGCGCTTGTCGGCGCCCCGGCCGAAATCCACGCCCTGCGCCAGCACCGTTCTTACCACCGCGGTTTTGGCGGTCTCGGCCAGCGTGAAATTGATAAATCCGGCGCCGGCCACTTCAGCCTTGAGCACCAGCGGCGAAGCCGGCAGTTCGGCCAGCAGCAGCGCCGCCAGATCGCGCGGACTGCGGCGTAGCGGCTTGGCCAGCTGCAAGGCGAGATTCGACGAAAAATCGCCATGACTGGCCTGCTTCGGGCGCTCAAGCTCGATCGCCGCCCCGGCATGATCCGGCGCCACGCTGGTCAGCGCGCGGCGCAACAGGTCGGAAATTAGGACTTTGGGGTCGGCGCTCATCAATGCACACACATGCCGGGACAGGAAAACGCGGCATTATACAAGAAGGCGCGCTACCTCTCCGGCGCCGGACACTCACGCCACCCTGGCGCGCAGTCCAACGGCGTCCACCAGCCGCCCGGCGGTCGGGTTGCGGATCGCGTTCAGTGCATTGCGGTTCTCATCTTGGCGGTTCTCACAGTTGGCTACGGATGTCGGCAAGGGCATCGCGCAGCGGCTTGCCGGCGCGGCCATCGACGATCATGGCGATGACGAATTCGAGGTGCTCAACCACCGACGCGCGCTCCCGCGGGCTGGCGCCGCGCTTCAAGGCCGCGGCGTAGCATGCGCCGACGCGTTCGGCCAGCTCGCCGAGCTTGTGGCCGCGAGCGGCGCCGAGCAGCCGCACCAGTTCACAATCACCCGCGCCAATCGCGGTCCACAGGTTCGGGTTCCTGGTATCGCTGTGGCGCAGCGCCTCGATCATCGCCACGCAATCGGCATCGAGTGCGTCGGCGGCAGCCCTCGCCTTGTCCGCCTCGGCTTGGGCACGCTTCTTTTCTTCCGCGCTCATTTTGCCCTTCGCCGGCCGGCGTGCCGCCGCATCGATCATCGCCACCAGCACACGCGCCGTCGCCGCGTTGGCGAACGCGTAGGCGCGCTCATCGTCGGTCGCCGCCGCCTTCCTGCCCAGGTCGTAGTAATTGATCATGTTGATCAGCGCCGCGCGCCGCGGCGCGGCGGCGTTGACCACCCACGCCACCCGCTTGCAGGCGCTGCCGAGCAGGTTGTAGCGCTCGGCAGTGGGGGCGCGCTGGCAGATCAGATCGAGTTCGGCGATGGCCGCTTCGATGCGCTTGAGCAGGTCAGCGCGGCGCACGTCGTCCATCTCCCCGCTGACGCACATCGCAATCCACTCCTGCCCGGCCAGCCGTGCGCGAAAATTGGCGCATTGTTCGATGGCGCGGATCGGGCAGTCGCCGCCTTCGAAACGCATCGCCTTTTCGAGCCAGTCGATCGCTTCGGCGTAGGCGCCGGTTTCGCCCCAGGCAAAACCCAGCGCCGCGGCGACATCGGCGCGCTTCAGCCAGCCGTCGCGCATCTCGTCCGGCGCGCGCCGGACGATTTCACCGATGGCCTCGCGCATGGGTTGCAGCGTGGCTTCCTCGTCGTCCTTGAGGCGAATTTCCATGCGCACTTTTTCGGCATGGTTCTCGAGTGCCACCACCAGTTCGACGGGCGCATAGAACGGCGCTTCGGGCGCGCGCAATGGCGCCGCCCCCTGACCGCGCAAACGGTAGCTCGGATCGCCGTAGCATTGATAGGCGCCCCAGGTATTGATGCCGGGGTAGTTGACCCACACCGTTTCACGCGCCGCGCGCACGGCCGCGCCAAAGGTCTCACCGTCGAGCATGCGGGCGTAGAAGCTCGAGGCGAACGCTTCGGCCGCACTGTCGTCCACTGCCCAGCCGGCCGCGACCACCGCCTTGACCCCCATTTCGACGAATTCCAACGCCAGGTTGGCGGCCAGCAGATTGCTCTTCGAGGTGTCGCGCGTCTGCGTTTTGGCCAAATGACAACAGTTGATGAACACCAGCTCGGGCACCCAGCGCATCTGCCGCACATCGCCGGGCGTGAGGAACGCGCCCTTGCCGATGACCATGCCCGACACCGTTTCCTCGGGCTTGTCCTTGTGCAGCTGGAAATCGTGCTCGCCGTGGCCAGCGAGGTGCAACACGCGCCAGCCATCGCGATGCAGTCCGGAAAGGATCGCATCGGCGGGTTCGTCAATGCATTCGTGCACCTTGTCGAAGCCGCGTTCGCGCAGCAGCGCGGCCACCGTAGTGGCCTCCTTGCGCGCGCCATCCAGATCGGGAAAAGTGTCCCAGCCGGCGAGATCCGGGTTACCGACCACGAAGGCCGTCAACGCCGGGCTGTGCGCGGGTTGGGCGCGGAAGCGGCGTGTCTTGAACTGTCGCACCAGCCCCGAAGATACCGCCGGCGGACGCGCGTCGCCGCCCCAGCGGTCTTCGAGCAATTCCCACGGATAGCGTGCCGAGGCCGCATCGACCATCAACACCATGTGCGACTGGCGCGGCGCCAGCATCTTGAGCCGATTGGGCAACAGCATTTCGTACAGCGTCTTGGCCACCTCACTGTTGGCGGCAGGCGATGCCGAGGCGCGCGCGATGAAGGCGTCGGCCAGTTCGAGTTGACCGGCATTGAGCGTCTCCTCGGCGCGCGCGCGGTCGGTGGCGAAGATGAAGCGCAAGGCGCAACGATCTTCCTCTTCGATGATTTCGAGGCGGTGCCACCACTCCGGCGCATCGTCGGTGCGCACCCGGCGACGACGCCCCTGACCGGTCTGGATGTCCGGGACAGGCCAGTGGATGGCGCCTGCCAGCACGCCGTCGCGCAGCGCATGACGCAAGCCCTCGGCGGTCTGAATAGCGACGTCTTCGTAGATCTCGATAAATTCGATTTCGTCGATCACCACGCGCTCGTCATGGCCCTGCTCGGCGAGCCGTGCACGCGCCGCGACCGCCCCACGCAGGATCGCCTCGACCGATGCGCTCACCGGCATGCCGCCCGCGCCCGAGCCGACGAGCAGGGCACTAACCGCAGCCTTGCGCGGCGCATCGTCGCCAAAGCGCGCGTCTCCCGCCGGGCACTGGGTCACCCACAAGGCGAATTCGAGCAACGCATCGCGCACGCCCGCTTCGAGCAGCGCGGGCGTCAACTCACCGACCAGGCCGAGACCGACGACCAGCGCGCCAGCCGGTTTCTCGTTGGCTTGTTGGTTAAAAAACAGCGCATGGGTGCCGTTCTCGGCGGGATACAGGCCGAGCTGCAAGCGCTGCGAGAGGGCATCACCGAGGCGTCTGTCAAGTGCCGCTTCGGCGCTGACAATGGTGTCGCCGGCATAGTGGCCGACCAACACCGGATGGCGCGCATAGGCCAGATCACCATGACGGATCGACACCGTGATCGGCTTCGCACCGGTCGTCTGGTCGCCCCATTCCGGCGGCAGTCCGCCGCCCAGACCAAGGCCGCCGCGCAAGGCGTCGGCATCAGGCAGATCGTCGGTGAACGGCTGCTCGGGCATCGGGAAGCGTTCGGGCACGCCGGCACGCGCACGCGGCGCGGTGGCAGGCAGGCGCTCGGTGGTACCGGTGTTGAGCAGGTCGAGCAGACCGGGGAAGGCGCGGGTTTGCGCACATAGCCCGTCGTGCGGGGTGTCTTCGACATACCAGGTGGGTACGCCGGGCAGGCGGCCCGAGGCCCAGGTGACGGTGCCATCGCCTTGCGCGGTGGCGTCGAACACCAGCTTGCGCCGCTCGAAGTGGAGGAAGGCATCCTGTGATTCGACGCGATAGTCCACCACCGTCGCCGGCTGATGCCCGGCCAGATAGATCATGCGCGCGGGATCGGGCGGCGCGTCGAGCAGGCGCTGCCAGGTGTCGTGCGCGTCGCGCAGGCGGTCGGCGTCGGCGGTCGGCCACACAGCGTCCAGCTCGGCCTTGAGTCGGGTCCACAATGCGGGATCGGAAAAGTCGCGGCCGTCGGGCGCGAAGGGCAGCAGTTCGAGCAGGCCGGCGTAATCACGCACGATGTCGAGAATGCCGATGGTGCTCTGCGTGATGTCGAGCAGCGCCAACTTCTGCTGTGTCGGGTTTCGCGCGGTGAGCCAGCGCACCGCTTCATGCGAGCCAAGATTGGGCGTGCCGAGCATCACGAAACGGCTGTTGGGCAGCGCGCAGATGCGCCGCCAGACGTCGCCGCCGGCACCGCCGTCGGCAATCATCGTACGCACCACCAAGCCCCCCATTGAATGCGCGATCAGGTGCACCGGCTGGCCGTGGCGCTCGGCGTCGGGCAGCCATTCTTCCAGCGCCGTGGCGAGCCGCGCGGCGGCCTCGCGTACCGACAGACGCCAGTC
>CBDTZF010000012.1:0-17740 GCA_965364825.1 uncultured Rhodocyclaceae bacterium
GTACAAGGATTACGTCTGAGCTGAGTTCAAGAGCCCTCGCCAAAAGCGGGGGCTTTTAACAGCTTTGACAAAGTAATCAACGCGCAGACGGCGGCGGTGCGACGCACCGCCCCATCGTGTCGCGAACGCTCCTTTTGAGACCGGGACACCGACACCATGACAACTCAAACAATGACAGGGCCGATGGCAATGATCGCCGGCGCCCGCAAACTGCTGCCCGGTTTCATGCTGTGCGCGGTGATCGCCGTGGCGGCGACTTTTGTCTCCGAACACTACGGCGGCCCCCAGTTTCTGTATGCGCTGCTGATCGGCATCGCCTTCCACTTTCTCTCTGAAAATGACAAATGCATTCCCGGCATTGAAATGTCCGCGAAGAAACTGGTGCGCTTCGGTGTCGCCCTGCTCGGCGTGCGTATCGTGGCGAGCGACGTCGTCGACCTGGGCGTGGTCGGCGTGCTGGCGCTGTTCGGCACCGTGGTTTTGACTATCGGTGTCGGCTACCTCTTGGCGCGCCTGCTCAAGTTGTCGACGACATTCGGCCTGCTGACCGGCGGAGCCACCGGGATTTGCGGCATTTCAGCCGCGCTGGCGATCTCGTCGACCCTGCCGCAAACGCGCGACAACGAGCGTTACACGCTGGCCACGGCGATCGGCATCGCCGTCTTCTCGACCACGGCCATGGTGCTTTACCCGCTTATCGTCAAGGCCACCGGAATGTCCACGGCCGAGGCCGGCCTGTTCCTCGGCGGTTCGATCCATGACGTGGCGCAGGTGGTCGGCGCCGGCCTGATCATTTCGCCCCAGGTGGGTGACTCGGCGACGCTCGCCAAGATGTTCCGCGTCGCCATGCTCATGCCGGTGGTGGTGATCTTTGCGCTTTCCTTTGCCAAGAAACGCGAAGCGGTAAGCACCGGCACGACGGGAAAACCACCTCTCCTGCCGCTTTTCCTGGTGGTCTTTGCCGGACTTGCCGCAATCAACAGCATGGGCTGGATTCCGGAGCAGGTTGTAGAAATCGGCTCCACCCTGTCGCGCTGGTGCCTGGTAATTTCGATCGCCGCGCTGGGGGTAAAGACATCGCTGGAAAAGCTTGCCGAACTGGGCTGGAAACCGATTGCGTTGATGGTTGGCGAAACCCTGTTTGTGTGCATCTACATGTTCACAATCGTGATGACCAGCCGCGGGTTTGGTGGCTGAGGAGCAAGTGCAATGCGCGGGATGCCTCACTCCGCCGGAACGGAAGGTGACGCCGTTCGGGCGGGTTGCATGCCGCGGCGCTTTGCGGCATCTCCTCCTTCACCAATGACGGGGCTGATGACGTAACACACTCGTCTCCGGACGAGCGGTACCACCGAATTCATGTTGATCAAATTTTTATCTGGAGCAGGCCACTAAGCTGTCAGCACTGGAACCACTCGACATGTGAGCAACCGCAAGCGAAGCTCACGACAACATCTCGCTAAGGAGACAAGCATGACGCAGCCCACACCCGAATTCCTGAAAGCCTTTTCCGACGCCTGGAACGCGCACGATCTCAAGGCGCTGATGACCTTCGTGACTGACGATTGCGCCTTCCACGCAACAGCAGGTCCGGACGTGCTCGGCAAGTCCTTCGTCGGCACTGAAGAGCTGCGCAAGGGCTTCGCACTCGCCTGGGAAACCTTCCCCGATGCCGCCTGGCTGGACGGCGACCATTTCGTGGTCGGCGACCGTGGCGTAAGCGAATGTACATTCAGCGGCACCAAGGCGGACGGCACACGCATCGAAGCGCGCATGGTGGATGTATTCACCTTCCGCGATGGCAAGATCTGCGTCAAGAACGCCTTCCGCAAGGATCGCCCGCCCGTCTCAAGCGCGAAATAGATCGACTGACGACACACCCCTTTTTCAGGAGTTCGATCATGGAAGCAACGACACAGCGCGCCGCCACGCAACCCTCCAAGCCCTACGACCCCGCCTACGATCCGCTCGCCGATACAACACCGGGTCAGGGCCGTGAGTACGCGCCGACTTACTGGATTGGTACCGCGGGTGAGCCGCCCGAGGACGACGGACCGATCACCGCCGACATCGATGTCGATGTCGCAATCATCGGTTCCGGCTTCACCGGCCTGACCACTGCCATTTATCTGGCCCAGGAGCACGGCATCAAGGCCACCGTGCTCGAAGCCAATCGCGTCGCCTGGGGTTGCAGTGTGCGCAACGGTGGTCAGGCACAGTGCGCCTCCGGTCGCCTCAAGCGCTCCCAGTGGATCGAGCGCTGGGGTCTGGATACCGCGCTCAAGATGCACCAGGAGTGCGTCGACGGCATGGAAAACTTCAAGGAGTTGATCAAGGATATCGACTGCCTGCCACAGCCAGGCGGCCACCTCTACATCGCACACCGCCCACGGATCATGCCGATACTGGAAAAGGAAGCCAAGTTACTGCGCGAGACCTTCAAGTACGACGCACAGATCATCGACAAAGACACCGTCAAACGCGAGTGGGTGGGTGACGAGGAAGCCTGCGGCGCGATGCACGAACCCGAAGGTATCGGTATTCATGCCGCCAAGCTGGCATTTGGATACATCGACAAAGCGCGCGCGCTTGGCGCCACGATCCATCCGTCAAGCCCCGTGCAAGGCTGGGAGACGCGAAATGGTGTGCACTACCTGAAGACTCCGGGCGGTACGGTGCGCGCGCGGGCGGTCGGCGTTTGCACTGGTGGCTACACCTCGAACCAGCTGCATTCCGAAGTGAAGAACCGCTTGTTGCCGATCCTCTCGAACTCGATCGCCACCCGGCCGCTGACCGAGCAGGAAATCGCGGCATGCAATTTTCACACCCGGCAGGTGCTCACCGATACCCGCATCCTGCGCCACTACTACCGCCTGATGCCCGACAACCGGCTGCAGATTGGTAGCCGCAGTGCGATCACCGGCCGCGACGCACCGCAGAAAAAATACGAAGCAATGCTGATCGAAGACATGCATCGTAAATTCCCGCCGCTCAAGGACATCGAGATCGAGTATTCCTGGTGGGGCTGGGTGGATGTATCGCACGACATGATGCCGCGCATTTTCCAGCCCGATCCCAAGCAGACGCTCTACTACGCGCTCGGTTACGGCGGCAACGGCGTGATGTATTCTTCCCAGGCGGGCCGCAGGCTGGCACAATTGATTGCCGGAAAAGGCAAGGAACTGGATCTGCCGATCTTCAAGTCCCGTCTGCCATTCCCGAACGTATTCGAAATGGTTGAGGCACAGATGTTCGCGCCGTTCCGGCGTTTTGGCCAAGCGTTTTTGTATCGCTGGTACGCCTACAACGACGAGAAGCCCTGACGCGTAGCTACGCGTGCACTGGCAGTGATAGCACTGCCAGTGCACATCCCATCCACCCCGAACCGCCCGCTCACGGGCAACACGCAGCAACACGTCACGCCCAAGTGATGAACACACAACAAGTACGGAGACAATTATGAAGCTGAAACAAAAACTGATGATGCCGCTGGTCGCGGCAGGCCTGCTGATGAGCGCCCCGATTGCGATGGCCGACACATACAAGATCGCCGTCGGCGATGCCGCCGGGGGCACGCAATACGCGCTTGGTGAAAAATTCGCCGAACTCCTGAAGGAGAAGTCCGGCGGCAAGCACGGCGCGGATCTGTTCCCCAACGGTCAGCTCGGCAGCGAGCAGGACACGCTCAATAACGCCGCCATGGGCCTGCTCGAGTTTTCGATTCTTGCCATTAACAACATCACGCCGTTCTCGCCCAGCGTTGGCGTGCTGACCATGCCCTACGTCATTCGGACCTCAGAAGAAGCGAAAACCCTGACGCAGGGCGACGTCGGCAAGGAGTTGACCGAGAACACCATCCGCGACGCAGGCGTCCGCATCGTCGGCTGGGCCTACTCGGGTTTCCGCGTGCTGACCAACTCGAATCGCCCGGTGAAAACACTTGAGGATCTGAAAGGCCTCGTGATTCGTGTGCCGAAGAACGAGATCATGATCGCCACCTACCAGGCTTGGGGCATCAACCCGACGCCGATGGCCTGGTCCGAGACCTTCCCGGCCTTGCAACAAAAAGTGGTCGACGGGCAAGACAACCCGTACATCACCGTCTCGGCGATGAAGTTCTACGAAGTGCAGAAGTACATCACCAACATTCACTACATCTTCTCGCTCGAACCGCTCATCGTCAGCGAAAGCATCTTCCAGAACATGTCGCCCGAAGATCAGAAAATTGTCCTCGAAGCCGGCAAGGAAGCGACCGATTTCAGCTTCCAGTATCTGGCCGACAACGAAGAGAAAATCAAGAAAGATCTGGTCGAAAAGGGAATGGAGATCGACGACCCGGCCAACGACGAGAAGGAGTGGATCGAAGCGGCGACAACAGCCGTGTGGCCCAAGTTCTATGACAGCATCGGCGGCAAGGAAAAGCTCGACGCCGTGCTGAAGTCACTCGGCCGCTGATTCACGCTCTGATACCAGCCGATGGGGCGCAGTTTCGAGATGCCCCACCGGCTGAATCCGGCCTGAATTGCGCTGCTCCGGCCGCGCACCGTGTGCCGGATCAAGCATCAATGCCCTGAAATTCGGTGTCATGCGCCAACACGCTGAGCACCTTGCGTCATTACCCGACCCCGGTCGACAGGAGATCACAATGGCGACTCAGCACCCCGTCCTGAAACACCTGAACCTGATCGAGGAGTATTTCTGCGAAATACTCCTCGTTTTGTTCGTCACCCTGCTGTTTGTACAAATCATCGTCCGCCAGTTTTTTCAGTACTCGCTGCCCTGGGGTGATGAACTCGCGACCTACATGTTTGTCTGGTTTGCCTATCTCGGCGCTGTCGTCGCCGCGAAGATGGAAGCACACAATCGCGTGAGTTTTCAGTTCGCCTTCTTCCCGCCGATTGTCAAGAAAGTCTGCGAAGCGATCGCCGACCTGATCTGGGTCGCATTCAATCTGTACTTCACCTGGCTGAGCTACGACTTCGTCTTCAACAAGATGAACCTGTTCTGGAAGTCGCAGACGATCGGTTTGCCGATGAAGTATTTCTACATGATTCTGCCGATCGCCTTCCTGCTCATGTCGATACGCATCCTGTGGAACAACTATCTCATCCTGGTGCGCGGCGTGGAGATCATCGATCCGGAAAAAGAAGAACTCGAACAAATAAAAAAAACGGCCCGAGAAGGCCAGCACTCACCCGGCGCTTGACCCAAGGAGACCCCAATGGAAATGTATACGGTTGAAATATTATTTGGCGGCTTCTTCGTCCTGCTGGTGCTGGGCGCGCCCATCACCGTGGCGCTTGCCGTTGCCGCCATGGGCGCGTTCCTCGCGCTGGGGAAAGACCCGATCGCCTTCGTACAGATTGCCTTCACCTCGGTAGGCGCCTTTCCGCTCATGGCGCTGCCCGCGTTCGTGCTGGCGGGTGCGCTGATGGAAGCCGCCGGCATCTCGAAACGACTGGTTGATATTGCCGAAACACTTGCCGGGCCAGTGACCGGTGGGCTTGGCGCCGCCACTGTCATTGCCTGCCTCTTCTTCGGCGCCATTTCAGGTTCCGGGCCGGCCACGACAGCCGCCGTCGGCATGCTGATGATTCCGGCGATGACGCAACGCAATTACGATCGCGCATACGCGTCGGCCGTCACCGCCGCCTCCGGCGGCCTTGGCATCATCGTGCCACCGTCCATTCCAATGGTGATTTTCGGCATCGCGGCAATGGGCCTCATGCCACCGGTCGAAGCCGTTGCCAAGCACGGTCAGTTTGCAACAATATCAATTTCCAAGCTGTTCATCGCCGGCGTGATTCCGGGCATCATCATGGCCGGCGCCCTGCTCCTCATGAACTACTTTATTTCGCGCAAGAATGGCTATCGCGGCTTGACCGAACAATGGTCCTTCGGTGAAATCAAGACATCGTTCAGAAGAGGCATCTGGTCTGTGCTCGCCCCGGTCATCATCCTTGGCGGCATTTACGCCGGACTGTTCACGCCAACAGAATCTGCCGTTGTGGCGATTTTCTATACCCTCTTTGTCGGCATATTTCTGCACCGTGAGCTGCGCTGGAAGTCCTTCTTCAACTCACTACGGACAACCACCTGGATCACCGGCCGTGTACTGCTGATTCTTTTTGCAGCCACCGTATTCGGCCGCCTGCTGGTCGAACAGCGTATCCCGGCCGTCATTGCCGAATCGCTGTTGTCGCTGACGGACAACCTTTACTTGATCTGGGCCATGATCATTGCCTTTTTGCTGTTCGTCGGCATGTTCATGGAAACACTGGCCGCGATCATGATCCTGGTGCCCGTGCTGCTGCCGGTGATGTACACGATTGGCGCAGATCCGACCCACGTCGGCATCGTCGTCATCTGCACTCTGTCGGTGGGTTTTCAAACACCACCCCTGGGCGAAAACCTGTTTGTTGCATCCGGCATTGGCGGTTCGACGGTCGAACAGATCGTGGCGCGCATCTATCCCTTCGTGCTGATTTCTGTCGTAGCCATTTTCCTCATTGCCTATGTGCCGCAGCTTTCGCTATGGCTTCCAAGCCTGGTAGGTTTCTAAGCGCAGCTGGCGACGTCCGCGTCAATGACGGCGCGCAGGCAACTTTGCTGCGCTCCATTATAGAAAAAGCCCTCGCGCTGCGAGGGCTTTTTCACGTGTTTTTGGGGCGACATACCGGTTTCGAACCGGTGACCTTTGGAATCACAATCCAATGCTCTACCAACTGAGCTAATGCCGCCACTAAGTGCTGCTGTGCCGAAACACGGTTATTCTACAATCTCTCTGGCCTGCCCGGCAGGAATCGAACCTGCAACCCCCGGCTTAGAAGGCCGGTGCTCTATCCGATTGAGCTACGGGCAGATTCTTTCGGGCATCAGGGGGTGAGCGTTGGTCGGGGTGGAGGGATTCGAACCCCCGACATCTTGCTCCCAAAGCAAGCGCGCTACCGGACTGCGCTACACCCCGAGAGGCCGTGATATTACACATTCCCCAAAGTCTCGTCAAACTGTGGACCTAGCTTGAATCGCTATGAAACGAGCACCACTTGCAGGGTACAATGCTTTCTGATATTAGTTCGCCCTCACATTCACGGAATCATTACGCATGGCTGACGAAACTCTGCATAAGCAGTTTCCGCCTTACAAACTCGCCAAAGGCGAGGACTACATGAGCGAGAAACAGCTGAATCATTTCCGCGAGATCCTCACTTCGGTCAAGGACGAGTTGATGGATGACATCGAGCGGACGGTGCACACCATGCAAGACGAGGCAACCTCGTTTGCGGATCCGAACGATCGCGCCAGCCAGGAGTCCGATATCGCGCTGGAACTGCGTAATCGGGACAGGGAGCGCAAACTGATCAAGAAGATCGACGAGGCGCTGGCACGCATTGCCTCCGGCGAGTATGGCTACTGCGACAGTTGTGGCGTTGAGATCGGTCTCAAGCGCCTGGAAGCCCGGCCCACCGCGACAATGTGCATCGACTGCAAAACGCTCGAAGAAATACGCGAGCGGCAAGTCGCCAAGTAAGCGATCTCACGCTGCTATCGGCGCTTTTCGGTCGAAGGCGCACTAACAAAAACAGGCACCCGCGGGTGCCTGTTTTTCCGTGTTGCGGTCGCTACTTCACGCTTCGGTTTCTTTGAGCAGCGCCTTCATGCTCAGCTTGATTCGGCCGCGATCGTCGGTCTCCAGCACCTTCACCTTGATAACATCGCCTTCGTTGACATAGTCGGTGACTTTCTCGACGCGCTCGTTGGCAATCTGTGAAACGTGTAGCAGGCCATCCCGGCCCGGCAGCACACTCACGATGGCACCAAAGTCGAGAATACGCAGCACCGTGCCTTCGTAGACGCGGCCGACTTCGACCTCGGCAGTGATCTCTTCGATCTTTGCCTTGGCCGCATTGGCGCCTTCGACACTGACCGAGGAAATCGTGATCTTGCCGTCGTCGTCAATTTCGATGACAGTTCCGGTTTCCTCCTGCAGGCCACGAATCACCGCACCGCCCTTGCCGATCACGTCGCGGATCTTTTCCGGATTGATCTTGATTGTTACCATGCGCGGCGCAAACTCTGACACCTCGCCACGATGCGAATCGAGCGACTTGACCATCAACTCGAGAATGTGCAGCCGGCCTTCTTTTGCTTGCGCCAGCGCGACTTGCATGATCTCTTTGGTGATGCCCTGGATCTTGATATCCATTTGCAGTGCCGTGACGCCGTTTTCGGTACCAGCGACCTTGAAATCCATGTCGCCCAGGTGATCCTCGTCACCCAGAATGTCGGACAACACAGCAAAACGATTTCCGTCCTTGATCAGACCCATCGCAATACCGGCCACATGCGCTTTGAGCGGCACTCCGGCATCCATCATTGCCAAGGATCCACCGCAAACCGAAGCCATTGAGCTCGAACCGTTGGATTCCGTGATTTCCGAGACCACACGCAGCGTGTAGGCAAATTCTTCAGCCGAAGGCAGGATGTTGATCAGCGCGCGCTTGGCGAGGCGGCCATGGCCGATCTCACGCCGCTTGGGCGAGCCCACGCGGCCAGTTTCGCCGGTCGCAAACGGCGGAAAGTTGTAATGCATCAGGAAACGATCACGATACTCGCCGGCCAACGCGTCGATGATTT
Source organism: uncultured Rhodocyclaceae bacterium (assembly GCA_965364825.1). Classification (GTDB taxonomy): domain Bacteria; phylum Pseudomonadota; class Gammaproteobacteria; order Burkholderiales; family Rhodocyclaceae; genus Nitrogeniibacter. The sequence continues at coordinate 8,638 of CBDTZF010000012.1, forward strand.
GTTCGTCGCGACCCGTGCCCAGCGTCGCCACCACCAGCGCCTGCGTTTCGCCCCGCGTAAATAGCGCCGAACCATGCGCACGCGGAAGAACGCCGGTACGAATATCGATCGGTCGCACCGTGCGCGTGTCGCGCCCGTCAATGCGTGGCTCGCCGCTCAGAACGCGTCCTCGCACGACCGCCGCCTCAAGGTCATGCAGGATGTCGTTCACATGAGTTTCGCTCGGTGCGCCCTCGGAACCATCGCACGCCAGCTCAACGGCTTTCTTGCGAAGCTCAGCCAGTTGCCCGGTGCGCGCCTGCTTGTCCATGACGTTGAAGGCTGCATTGATGTCGTCTTGCACCGCGTCGCGAATGCGGCTGACAAGTGCGTCATCTACCGACTCCGCTTGCCAGTCCCACGCGGGCTTGCCGGCAACTTCGACGAGTTCGTTGATGGTGTTGATCGCCACCTGCATCTGCTCGTGACCAAAGACAACGGCGCCAAGCATGATGTCCTCGTGCAGCTCCTTGGCCTCTGACTCGACCATCAACACCGCATCCTCCGTGCCGGCCACAACCAGGTTCAGATCGCTGCTGGCAAGCTGGGTCGTGGTCGGGTTGAGCACATAGTTACCATCAACATAGCCCACGCGACATGCGCCGATGGGGCCGCTGAAAGGCACACCGGAAATCGCTAACGCCGCCGATGCACCGATCATCGCCGGGATGTCGGGGTCAACTTCCGGATTGAGCGAAATCACCGTGAGGATGATCTGGATTTCGTTGTAGAAACCTTCGGGGAACAGCGGGCGGATCGGTCGATCAATCAAACGGCAAGTGAGAATTTCCTTTTCACTGGGTCGCCCTTCGCGCTTGAAGAACCCTCCTGGAATCTTGCCTGCAGCATAGGTCTTTTCTTGATAGTCGACTGTCAGCGGGAAGAAAGCCTGGCCGGCGCGCGCTTCAGTGCGCGCCACGACAGTGGCCAGCACGACGGTGTCGTCCATAGTGACGACCACGGCGCCACCGGCCTGACGAGCGACTTCGCCGGTCTCCAGCGTGACCGTATGGGCGCCGTAAGTAAATTCTTTCTTGATTGCGTTAGGCAATGGGATGTCCTTTCATGTGAGGGCGGCAAACAACAACCGCCACGAGGGGGGGGTCAATTGGCTCGCAAGCGTGGATATCTACGTTGCAAACGAAAAAAACCGGCGCGGCCGTCAAAGGCTCACACCGGCTTCTCAGGAACGGACGGACGCTGCGGATGCAGCTACCATCTGATCGCGCACTGCTTACTTGCGCAGCCCGAGGCGCTCAATCAGGGTGCGGTAGCTAGCCGCATTGGTGCGCTTGAGGTAGTCGAGCAACTTGCGACGACGGCTAACCATGCGCAGCAGGCCACGGCGTGAGTGGTGATCTTTGGCATTTGCCTTGAAGTGACCCGTCAATCCATTGATCCGGGCGGTAAGTAGTGCCACCTGGACTTCCGGAGAGCCCGTGTCGCCCGCGGCGCGTTGGTATTCGCCAACAACCTGCGCTTTATTTGCTATGTCGAGAGCCATGTAGGGTTACTCTTTTATTGAATTCTGTGGTGCTTGAAAAAGCGGGATTATACCGATCCCGCCCGCCAAACTCAAGGCGAGCCGCCTGATTTCTCAGGAAATACACTGCGTGGAAACAAGCCGGCACGCCGCCAAAATACCTGTCGAATCAACACGCCCGAGCCCCAGGAAACGGTCGCCGGCATAGAGGCGGTATTTTCCCTCGGCAATGTTCAAGACGTCCTGCGCCCGCCCATGCTGCAACGCGCTGGTTTGATCATCGTCCAGCACCAGCCGTGCAATGGTGCCGATCATGCTGTCGACCGGCAGCAGAAAATCCCGCGCTGCCCGACCCCGCGCCTCGATCGCTTCGAGCGCTTCCGCATCTTCGATCCGGAACGCGCCGACCTCCGTTCGCCGCAACGCACTCAAGTGCGCGCCGCAGCCCAGACGATGGCCGATGTCTTCGGCCAAGGTGCGAATGTAGGTCCCCTTGCTGCACCGAACGACTAGCTCAAACGAATCAACGCAATACGCCGCGGCGGCAATCTCGTGGATCGTCACCGCGCGTCGTTTGCGTTCGACGTCGACACCCTCGCGCGCATATGCATAAAGTGGCTTACCGGCATGTTTAAGCGCCGAATACATTGGCGGTAATTGTTCAATCTCGCCCAAAAATCCGCCCACGACATCGTCAATCTGCGACACCGACACATTGACGGGTATTGTCGCGATCACCTCGCCTTCAGCATCGCCCGTCGTGGTCGTCGTGCCAAGCTTCACCGTCGCGCGATACGTCTTGTCAGCCTCCAGCAGGGATTGGGAGAACTTGGTTGATTCGCCGAACGCAAGCGGCAACAGGCCAGTCGCGAGGGGGTCGAGCGTTCCGGTGTGCCCGGCTTTAGCCGCCCCAAGCGCTCGTTTGGCGCGCTGCAACGCGGCATTCGAACTGACGTTGAGCGGTTTGTCGAGCAACAGGACACCATCGACTTTCTCTCGCACGCGCGGGCGCTTCGATTCAGGCCCCGTCATCCGCCTCGTCGTCGCGTTGCTGATCCTTGCCAACCGCCTCATCGATCAACGCCGACAAAGCCACCCCGCGCTCCACCGATACATCATAGTGAAAATGCAATTCCGGAAGGGTGTGGATCCGGATACGACGGCCCAGTTCACGACGCAGGAAACCGGATGCGCGACGTAACCCCGTGAGAATCTCTTCGAGTCCCTCGGTGCCCGTCATCGAAGTGAAATAGACCTTGGCGTGCGCAAAGTCGGAACTGACTTCGACGTCCGTCAGCGTAATGAAGCCGATTCGTGGATCCTTGACTTCTTGACGCAACAACTCCGCAAGATCCCGACGGATCTGCTCGGCAACCCGTTGCGCACGCGAAAAGTCCTTTGGCATGAATGTTCGACCTACAGCGAACGGGCCACTTCGCGGACCTCGAAGGCTTCGATATGGTCGCCTTCTTCGATGTCGTTGAAGTTGGTCAGTGAAAGACCGCATTCGAATCCGGAACGCACTTCCTTGACGTCATCCTTGTAACGCTTGAGCGATTCGAGCTCGCCGGTATGCAGAACGACGTTGTCGCGCAGCACGCGAACGCGCGAACCACGTTTGACGATGCCTTCGAGTACGTAACAGCCGGCGATCGTACCAATCTTCGACACCTTGAACACCTGACGCACTTCGACGAGGCCGATGATTTCCTCGCGTTTCTCCGGTGCCAGCATGCCCGACAGCGCGTTCTTCACATCATCGACAGCGTCGTAAATGATGTTGTAGTAGCGCAGGTCGATTCCGAAGGTTTCCGCCAGCCGTCGTGCACCGGTATCGGCACGCGTATTGAAGCCGATGATGACCGCGCCGGATGCTTGTGCGAGGTTGACGTCGGATTCCGAAATGCCACCAACGGCACCGTGAATCACATTGACGCGAACCTCCTCGGTAGACAGTTTCTGCAAGGCCTGCACAAGGGCTTCCTGAGAACCCTGAACGTCCGCCTTGATGATCAGCGGCAAGGTCTTGACCTCGCCTTCCGCCATCTGCTCAAACATGCTCTCCAGTTTGGCCGCCTGCTGTTTTGCGAGCTTCACGTCACGGAACTTGCCTTGGCGGAAGAGCGCAATCTCGCGTGCCTTGCGTTCATCGGTGAGCGCCATCACTTCATCGCCCGCGGCCGGCACATCCGACAATCCGAGAATCTCGACCGGTACCGACGGCCCTGCTTCCGAAACGGACTTGCCGTTTTCATCGAGCATCGCGCGCACGCGGCCAAAGGTCGCGCCCACCAACAAGATGTCGCCTTTGTGCAAGGTGCCCGACTGCACAAGCATGGACGCCACCGCACCGCGTCCCTTGTCGAGGCGTGCCTCGACAATCAAACCCTTTGCCGGCGCGTCGAATTGTGCGGTCAGCTCAAGCACTTCCGCTTGCAGCAAAATGGCGTCAAGCAGACTGTCGATGCCCTCGCCCGTCTTGGCCGAAACGTTCACAAACATCACCTCGCCGCCATACTCCTCCGGCATCACGCCTTCGGACACCAGCTCCTGCTTGACACGCTCCAGATTCGCCTCGGGCTTATCGATCTTGTTCACCGCGACAATCAGCGGCACACCCGCGGCCTTTGCGTGATGGATCGCCTCTTTGGTCTGCGGCATGACGCCATCGTCCGCAGCAACGACCAGGATGACGATATCGGTGGCCTTGGCACCGCGCGCCCGCATGGCGGTAAACGCTTCGTGACCCGGGGTATCGAGGAAGGTCAGCATGCCTTTATCGGTGTTAACGTGGTAGGCACCGATGTGCTGCGTGATGCCGCCCGCCTCGCCGGAGGCCACTTTGGTGCGCCGGATGTAATCGAGCAACGAGGTTTTGCCATGGTCGACGTGACCCATCACGGTGACAACAGGCGCGCGCGGCATTTTCGGCGCATCGACGGTTTCGACAACGTCCTCGAGGAACGCGTCGGGGTCGTCGAGTTTTGCAGCGTGCGCCTGATGGCCCATCTCCTCGACGATGATCATCGCCGTTTCCTGATCGAGCACCTGATTGATCGTCACCATGGAGCCCATCTTCATGAGCGCCTTGATGACTTCTGTGGCCTTGACCGCCATCTTGTGGGCAAGATCGGACACCGAGATGGTTTCAGGCACGTGCACGTCGTGCACGATCGGATCGACCGGCGCCTTGAAGTTGGTTTCCGACTGCTGATCGCGCTGACCGCGCTGACCACGTTGACCGCGTCCACCCGCGCGCTTGTTGCCGCTGCGCCAGTTCGAGCCGGCATCGCCGCCGCGCGTCTTGAGCGTACGGCGCTTGCTGGTATCGTCGCGCTTTTCCTCCTTGCGAACAGTCGCGTCGTCCTTGCGCGGCTTGTGCAGGGTTTTCACACCGTCGTCTTTGGTCTTTTCGGTCGTCGCAGCGGTCTCGGCTTCGATTCGCGCACGTTCAGCCGATGCACGCGCCGAAGCCTCGCGCGTTTCGCGCGCCTTGCGATCCGCCGCCTGCCGAGCGACCAGGTCGGAGTGACGGCGCGACTCATCCTCACGCGCCTTGATTTCTTCCGGCTCGAGCAATTCGGCAATCTGCACGCGACGCGCGCGTTTCGCCCCGGCCGGCGCTGCAGCCGGTTCCGCTTCCGGCGCGGCTTGGTCATCTGCTTGCGGCGCGGCGTCCTCGGCCGGCTCCGGCGCAGCGTCTACCTGAGCAACGGGTTCCGCCTCCGGAATGGTGTCGGCTTCCTTCGTCTCCGACGCAAGACTATCTTCCGGCAACGCATCGGTTTCCGCGACCGTTTCCGGCGGCTGAACCGCATCAGCGGGCGGCGTTACATGTTCCTCCGCCATTTCCGGCGTATCCGCGGAATCGAGCGCTTCAAGCGACGCCTCGGATTCGCTTGCTGCTGCGGCGGCATCCCGCTGTGCCTCGGCCTCCGCAATGAGCTCGTCTCGTTTCACAAAGACGCGCTTCTTGCGCACCTGAACATGTACCGTCCGCGCACGCCCGGTCGAGTCGGTTGCCTTGATCTCGCTCGTCTGTTTACGCGTCAGGGTGATCTTCGACTTGCCTTTCTCATCACCATGCGAACGGCGCAAATAATCCAGCAATTTCGCCTTGTCCTGCTCGGTCAGCATGTCTTCGGCGCCATCGATTTCAACGCCCGCCTTCTTCAACTGGTCGAGAAGCGCGTTGGCCGGCATTCTCAACTCACCGGCAAACTGGGTCACACTCGTTTGTTCCATCTATTCCCCCGTCTCCTCGAACCAGTGCGCACGCGCCACGGTAATCAACTGGACCGCCCGCGATTCGTCAATGCCCGTCATTTCGACCAACTCATCGGTGGCCAGATCGGCAAGATCATCACGCGTGTGCACCCCCTGCGCCGCAAGTGCGGCTGCCAGGCCCTTTTCCATTCCTTCAAGATTAATCAAATCTTCGGAAACCTTTTCAAGCTGCTCTTCGGTGACGATAGCGTCGGTCAGCAGCACATTGCGCGCACGATTGCGCAGCTCATTGACCGTGTCTTCGTCGAACGCATCAATTTCCAACATTTCGGACAACGGCACGTAGGCGATTTCTTCGAGTGACGTAAACCCTTCCTCGAACATGATGTCGGCCACTTCCTCATCTACGTCCAGCCGCTCCATGAACAGCGTGCGCAGCGCATCACGTTCGGAGTCGGCGCGCACGTTCGACTCTTCCTCACTCATCAAATTGATTGACCACCCGGTGAGTTCGGACGCCAGTTTGACGTTCTGACCGCCACGGCCGATCGCGATCGCCAGGTTGTTTTCATCGACGACGACATCCATGGCGTTGGTTTCTTCATCGACAACGATCGAAGACACCTCCGCCGGTTGCAGCGCCGCAATAACGAACTGCGCCGGGTCCGATGACCACACGATGATGTCGATCTGCTCACCGGCGATCTCGTTGCGCACCGCGGTGACACGCGAGCCGCGCAAGCCGACGCAGGTGCCAATCGGATCAATGCGGGCATCGTGCGATTGCACAGCGATCTTGGCCCGAAGGCCGGGATCGCGCGCACACGCCTTTATTTCAAGCAGTTCGTCTTCGATCTCGGGCACTTCCAGCTCGAACAGCTTGACGACAAATTCAGGTGCTGTGCGCGATAGAATCAATTGCGGGCCGCGAGCGCTGCGATCGATACGCAACAAATACGCCTTGATGCGATCCCCGACGCGCAGATTCTCCCTCTGGATCATCTGTTCCCGCGGCAACACCGCCTCCATACGACCCACTTCGATGATCGCGTTTCCGCGCTCCATGCGCTTGATGCTGCCGCTGACCAGGAACTCCTTGCGCTCAAGGAAATCGTCGAGCAGCTGCTCGCGCTCGGCATCGCGAATCTTCTGCAGGATCACCTGCTTGGCCGCCTGCGCACCAATGCGCCCGAAATCAATCGGCTCCAGCGGCTCTTCGATATATTCGCCAATTTCGATGTCGGGCACTTCTTCGCGCGCGTCGATGATGCCCATCTCGGCTTCATCGTTTTCCACCTCGGCGTCGAGCATCACCAGCCAGCGCCGGAAGGATTCGTAGTCGCCGGTTTCACGATCGATCGACACGCGCACGTCGGCCTCATCGTGCACACGCTTTTTCGTGGCCGAAGCCAGCGCCGATTCCAGCGAGGCGAACACGATATCCTTTGCGACGTTCTTCTCGCGCGCCAACGCATCTACAAGCAGCAAGATTTCGCGGCTCATCAGTTTAGATCTCCAGGCCGAAGCTCAATATTGGGGCACCAGGCGCGCCTTTTCGACTTCCTCGAACGGAATTTCCAGCACGCCGGCATCCAGCGCCAGCAAAACCTTTCCATCCTCAAAGCCTTTCAGCACCCCAGAAAAATTTCGTTGATTTCCTTCGTTGAGCGGCAAATGTGTGCGCATCTGGATCGTCTCGCCAGTGAAGCGTTCGAAATCGGCAGGTTTGGTCAGCGGACGATCAAGCCCCGGAGACGAAACTTCAAGACGGCCGAAATCAATGTTTTCGACTTCGAAGACTCGCGTGAGCTGGTTGCTGACTGCGCCGCAATCATCCACCGTGACACCACGCTCAATATCGATGAACACGCGCAACACCCGCGCTTTCGGCGTCGATTCGAACTCCACGAGTTCAAAGCCCAACCCGGTCACAACCCGCTCGACGATCCGAACCAACTCCATGCTCGCGCCCCAAACTCGCTTGTGTGAACTCACTTACGACGTGAGCCCAGTTGCGTAACGCTTCTCTCGCGCAAAAATAAAAAAAATGGGCTCGCGCCCATCCCCATGCCTCTCAACTGGAAATCGGTTTTCAATGACCGCAGCCACTGAAAACCGTGAAATTATAACCCCTCCCACATTGGCAAGCAATCAGCGACGCGATTTCCTTGGCTTGTCAGGCGGTTTATTTTCGGACGGCGCCGGACCGCCCGCAAGCTGACAAACACGGCCTTCGTCGAGATCTTCCCATTTGCCACGCTTGAGCCCCGCCGGCAGCAACACTGGCCCGTAGCGAACCCGCATCAGTCGGCTCACCGTCAATTCAAGCGCTTCGAACATGCGCCGTACTTCGCGATTCCGGCCCTCCGAGAGGATGACGTGGTACCAGTGATTGGCGCCTTCGCCGCCACGATCTTCAATACTCGAAAATCGAGCGACGCCGTCGCTCAGCTCAATGCCGGTCTTGAGCCGCTCGATCTGCTCATCGGCCAACTGGCCGAGAATTCGAACCGCGTATTCGCGTTCCATTTCGTAGCGCGGGTGCATGAGGCGGTTGGCCAAGGTGCCGTCGTCGGTGAACATCAGCAGGCCGGAGGTATTGAAATCAAGCCGGCCAACTGAAATCCATCGTCCATGGCGTAGCTTTGGCAGATTCTCAAAGACGGTGGGACGCCCTTCCGGATCATCTCGCGAGACGATCTCACCTTCCGGTTTGTGATACACCACCACGCGCGGCACTTTCGCTTGAAACCGAAGCTGAATGAGTTTTCCATTGACGCGAATTCGATCCGCGGGTGTCACTTTCTGCCCGATGTGCGCTGGCTCTTCATTGACCGAGATACGCCCGGCGATGATCATGTCTTCGACGTCACGGCGCGACGCGATGCCAAGCGCCGACAGGGCTTTGTTCAAACGCTCGGGCACGGCGAATTCGTCAGGCACCCTGCGCCCGTTGTTGCGCGGCGCACTGTCTTGCTTCGCCCGCCCATTCTTGCCTTCGCTCCCGCGGCGCGCGACGCCGCCACCTGCCTTTGGCTTCGTTCGGGACCGCTGCCTGGCCGGCACGTTTCCGGATGCGGCGCCCTCGCCATTCGCACCCCGGGGGGCCACGTTTCCGTTGGCTTCGCCGCCACCGCCACCTGCCTTTGGCTTCGTTCGGGACCGCTGCTTGGTCGGCACGTTTCCGGATGCGAAGCCCTCGCCATTCGCACCCCGGGGCGCCACGTTTCCGTTGGCTTCGCCGCCACCGCCACCGCCACCGCCACGACGACCCGCACCGTTACTGCCTTTCGGTTTCCGCCTTGATTTCGGTTTGGCGGGCGCGTTGCCGGTTGGCGCCGCATCGCCACTGGC
>CBDTZF010000013.1:0-17633 GCA_965364825.1 uncultured Rhodocyclaceae bacterium
GTTTCGCGCGATTGATCGTTGGCGATTGTTTCGAGGCTATGCAGCGCGCTGCGCAGACAAAACAGCAGCGAGCGCGGCATGTCCGGATGCAGTGTCAGCAGGGCCGCCACCCGCCGTGGCGCAATGCCGGTGCGGTAGGTCTTGCGATACACCTCGAAGGCCGACACGGCGCGCAGCAACGCGCCCCATTGGTAGAAGTCGGTGGTCGGTTCTTCACCCAGGGGGACCAGCACGTGGTATTTCACATCGAGCAGGCGGGCGGTGCTGTCGGCGCGTTCGAGCACCGTGCCGAGGCGGATGAACTCGTAGGCCTCGTCCTGCAACATGGTACCCAGTGTGGCGCCGCGAATAAGCGAGGTGCGCAGCTTGACCCATTCGAAGAACTCGCCGGGGCCGTACACCATCATCGGTTCAAACCCTTGCGCTTCAAGTTCGATCCAGGTGGCGTTGATGGTCTCCCACATGTCGGCGGTGATGGTGCCGCGCACGGCGTGGGCGTTTTCGCGCCCCGACTTGAGGTTGCTGTAGATCGACGCCGGATTGTCGGCGTCGCTGATCATGAAGCGCAGCACGTTGGCGGCGCTGGTCTCGGCGTATTTTTCGAAAAAGGGTTCTTCGAGGCTGTTCAACGCAATGATGGCGTGCCAGTTCTGGTTCGCGGCATCAAGCGATTGCGGCACCATCGACATCTGCCAGGTGACATCCAGCAGGCGGGCAAGGTTTTCCGCGCGTTCGATGTAGCGCGACATCCAGTACAGGTGATCTGCAGTGCGGCTCAACATGTCGATTCCCTCATTTATCGTTCTTCTGCGTCTGCGTCTGCGTTTGCGTCTGCGTCTGCGCAGGGGAGACAGGGGAAATTGGCTCTTCCAGAACCCAGGTGTCCTTGGTTCCACCGCCCTGCGATGAGTTCACCACCAGCGAACCTTCGCGCAACGCGACGCGTGTCAGTCCACCGGGCACCATGCGAACCTCCTCACCGGACAAGACGAAGGGGCGAAGATCGATGTGGCGCGGCGCGATCCCGCTGGCGACGAAGGTGGGACAGTTCGACAGTGCCAGCGTTGGCTGCCCGATGTAGCCGTCCGGGTTGGCGATCAGTTGTTGGCGAAAGCGCTCGATCTCCTCTTTGCTGGCCGCCGGACCGACCAACATGCCGTAGCCGCCCGCGCCGTGCACTTCCTTCACCACCAGATCGGCGAGATTGTCGAGTACGTAGGACAAATCCTTGGGTTTGCGGCACATGTAGGTGGGCACATTGTTGAGGATCGGTTCCTCGCCCAGATAGAAGCGGATCATCTCCGGCACATAGGGATAGATCGATTTGTCGTCGGCGACGCCGGTGCCGATGGCATTGGCCAGCGTCACGCGGCCGGCTTTGTACGCCGACAGCAGGCCCGGCACGCCGAGCATGGAATCCTCGCGGAAGGCCAGTGGGTCGAGAAAATCGTCGTCGACCCGCCGGTAGATCACGTCCACACGTTCGTTGCCGCGCGTGGTCTGCATCCAGACCGACTCGTCGCGCACGAACAGATCCCGCCCTTCGACGAGTTCCACGCCCATCTGCTGCGCCAAATAGGTGTGCTCGAAATACGCGCTGTTGAAGGCGCCCGGCGTGAGGACGGCGACGGTCGGTTCCTCCACACCCTCGGGCGCGGCGGCACGCAGGCTGTCAAGCAGCAGATCAGGGTAGTGAAGCACCGGCGCCACCTTGTGGCGCGAAAACAGCTCGGGAAACAACCGCATCATCATCTTGCGGTCTTCGATCATGTAGGAGACGCCGGAGGGCACGCGCAGGTTATCTTCGAGCACATAGAACTCGCCCTCGCCAGCGCGCACGATGTCGACGCCGGCAATATGGGCATAGACATTCCCCGGCACGTCGACGCCACGCATTTCCGGTCGGTACTGTTTGTTGTTCAGCACCTGCTCTTTGGGAATGTGACCCGCCGCGAGAATTTCCTGATCGTGGTAGATGTCCTGCAAGAAGGCATTGAGCGCCTTGACGCGCTGCTTCAACCCGGCCGACATGTTGCTCCATTCCTCGGCCGGAATGATGCGGGGGACAATGTCGAACGGAATCAGACGTTCCTTGCCGGAATCTTCTCCGTAGACGGCAAAGGTGATTCCGACGCGATGAAACGCGAGGTCAGCCTCCGCACGTTTTCGCGCCAAGCGCTCCGGTGCAGTCTCCTCAAGCCACTTCGCATACTCGCGATAGTGCGGCCGAATACTGCCGTCTGCCGCAGTCATTTCGTTGTAAAAGGCAACCATGCGTCTCCCGTTATTTTCGGTTCTGAAAAAGGCGCCAAAACTGCACAATATCTTTTATTTATAACGTGTAATCGTTTGAAAAGCACCGTTTTTCCAATCGTGCGTTGCAGCAAAATGGCGGGCAAATGGCGCTTTTTTGGTGGCGCTCGATGCCGCATTCGCGACGCCTGGCGAGCCTTGGAGAGCACGTCAGGGGCGCAGTGCAAGCGCTTGATTGCACAGGGCGTTCGAGGCGGACGGCATCGACCGCAAGAACGTTGTGCGCGGGCCGTAGCGAGACAGATTGAATCCCCCGGCCACGAGCCGAAGGAAGAAGGTGCGGAAAGAAGGAAGACGCGCGACCCGAACATGCGGCGGACGGCCCGCGTGTCTAAGGATGAATTGGTGCGGTCACAGAGAAACGCCCCCAAGCAGTTTACCTGAAACCGTTTGGGGGCGTCGTCGCATCAAACGAATCGCCCGCGCAGTGACGCGGGCGGTGATGTCAGCTCCGGCTTTCAATGACGCCTTTTTGCTCGAGCTGGATCTCGTCGCAGTTATCCCCCGGCCCGCTGCGATCAACGACAAGGAAGTCGCTGGTACCGTCCAGGGCTAGCAGCGGGTGATGCCATACGCCGGTGGCGTAGTTGACGCCTTGGTCGCCGCGCGCCAGAAATGTGCGCAGCTCGCTGACTTTAGGCGTATCGCCCGCTGGCGCGACGACCACGAGGTAGGGGTGGCCCGACATCGGGATGAAGGCCTGGCTTCCCTTCGGGTGACGTTCCATCATCTCGACCGTAAACGGCAGCGTGCGCTGCTGGCCGCAGAAGATCGAGACGATCACCCGACCGTCAGGGCCGGGTTCGATGTTGGCGAGGTTGTGATAGCGCTCGGTATTACCAGCGTTGATGGTGAAATGCTCGGCCGCATCGGATTTTTCGACAACGTCGCCAAACGTCGCGAAGGCCTCGCGGGTGAGCGGTTCGGGCTTAAGCGTGATGGTGCTCATGCTGATCTGCCTCCTTATTTGGCGACCTTGCCCCACAGGCGTACGCGCGAAGCACCGCCGTCGGGGAAGATGTTGAAGCGGACATGAGTGATCGGGCCAAGCTTGGCAATCTGTTCGGTAAAGGTATGCACTGCATCCATTTCGCATTTCTGCTCGGGCAGCAGCACCGGCCAGAACATCGACTGCACGGTGGTTGACTCGTCGGTGCCGCCCTTCACGTAGGCCGCCTGGAACGAGCATCGATCCGGATAGTTGCCTTTAAAGTGCGCGGTATCAACTTCGATTTTCTCGATCACGCCGGGCGCTGCCAGTTGCAGCACGCACCAGTCGTTGCCGGGCTCACGGCGGCGGCGGGTTTCCCAGCCATCGCCCATATTGACGCCGCGACCGGGCAGTAGCAGGTTGTTGACCGAAGAGCCGAAGCCGACGTTGTTCCATGACACGGCACGACCGCCGTTTTCCATCGCCACCAGATCGATGACCTCATTGCCGGACAGGTCGCGCCCAACGGGCTGACCATAGACGCGCAAGCGGGCGATGCCGCCATCCGGATAAATATTCACGCGCAGGTGCGTGAAGGGTTGGTCGCTAACCGATTCGAGGATGTGGTGGCTATTCGGGCCGGCTGAGGTTGAGGGCAGCACTTCGGTCCATTTCGCTGCCTTGAGCGCTTCGACATCGTCCGTGTCCGACACCGTGCCTTCAATCATTACTGCCGGCGGGTAGTTGCCGCTGAAGTGGCTGGTGTCGACATCGAAGCCGCGGATCACGCCCTTGACGCCGAGTTTGACCAGGCACCAGTCATAGCCTTCAGTACGCTTGCGGCGGGTTTCCCAGCCGTCCATCCACTTGCCGTTGTTGTCGAACTTGCCCGGAATGAACTGTGCCGGCTCGGGGTTGAGCATGCGTGCGACTTCGGCGAAAAAGTCGTCACTGGCGTACAGCGCCTTGGCGCCCAGACGCGGGTTGGCCAGGTCGATCGAGCGCGTTGCCCATTCGGGTAGGTCTGCGGGCGGGGCGATGATGGTGGGGCCTGTTGCGTGAGACATTGAGTTCTCCTTGGTCGTTATGCTTTTGTGGTGTGCGGGTGATGTTCGATCCAGTGACGCGCAATCTCGTCACGGCGGCAGACCCACACGCGGTCGTGTTTTTCAATGTGGTCGAGAAAGCGCTGCAGTGCCTTGAAGCGGCCCGGGCGGCCGAGCAGGCGACAGTGCATGCCGATGCTCATCATCGCTGGGTGTTCTTCGCCTTCGGCATAGAGCACATCGAAGGCGTCGCGCAGATACTCGAAGAATTCATCGCCATGCGAAAAACCCTGTGGCAACGAGAACCGCATGTCGTTCGTGTCGAGCGTGTAGGGTACGACAAGATGCGGCTTGACGCTGCCGTCGGTCTTTTTGACCTCGGTCCAGAACGGTAGATCGTCTCCGTAGTAATCCGAGTCGTAGAGCAGGCTGCCCTCATCGACCACGAGGCGCCGCGTGTTGGGTGAATCACGCCCGGTGTACCAACCCACCGGACGCTCACCGATCAGCCGTTCGATGATCTCCATTCCCTGGCGCATGTGCTCGCGCTCTTTGGCCTCGTCCATGTCCTGGTAGTGAATCCAGCGCAGGCCGTGGCAGGCGATCTCGTGGCCGAGTTCCTTGAACGCGGCGGTTGCGTCGGGATTTCGTTCGAGCGCCATGGCGACACCGAAGACGGTCATCGGTAACTTGCGGCGTTCAAATTCGCGCAGGATTCGCCACACACCGACGCGCGAGCCGTATTCGTACACCGACTCCATCGACAAGTGGCGACCCGGAAAGCTGGGCGGATTGAACAGTTCGGACAGGAACTGCTCGCTGCCGGCATCGCCGTGCAGCACGCAGTTCTCGCCACCTTCCTCATAGTTGAGCACGAACTGCACTGCGACACGCGCGCGCCCCGGCCAGTTGGCGTTCGGCGGGTTGCGCCCGTATCCGATCAGGTCGCGCGGGTAGTTGGCATCCAGCGTCATGCATTGTCTCCTTTGATCAGAACGATCAATCAATGAGCAATCATTGCGTCAAGACGGAAGCGGCCGATCTGGGCGATCTGGTCAAGACACGTGCGGAATTCCGTGTCCATGTCGTTGGCAATACGCTCCTCGACGGCGTCCATGATCTGATGCCGATTCCGGCCCTTGACTGCAATGATGAACGGGAACCCGAAACGTTCCTGATACGCCGCATTAAGCCGGTGCAAGCGCGCCAGCTCTTCTGGCGTGCACTGGTCAAGCCCCGCACCTTTTTGCTCGCCCGTGGAGGCTTTGGTGAGCGTACCCGATTTTGCTTCCTTGCCGGCAAGCTCCGGGTGAGCGCGGATGAGCGCGGTTTGCTCTTCCTTGCTCGCCGCATCGACCGCAGCCACCATGGTGGCGTGCAGCGCGTCGATGCTGTCGAAGGGTCGCGACTTCCACGCCCGTTCGGCCACCCACGGCGAGTGCTCGAAGATGTCACCGAGGGTGGCGACGAAGTCGGCCTGAGACATGTTTGAAAGTGTCTCGAGGGTCAGTTTTTGCATGGTGTCTGTACTCATTGTCTATCGCGATCGATGGGTTCAGTCGGTCACCGAGGCGCCCTGGGCGAACCATTTGGCGATCAGCGCGCGTTCCTCGTCGGTGATGTTGGTCATGTTGCCTATCGGCATGTATCCGCTGGCGACCGTTTCGGCCATTTTGGCAGCATGTTGTTTAACCTCTTCGGGCGTTTCGAGTAGCACACCCTTGGGCGCTTGTGCGAAGCCTGCCTGGGTCGGCTTGGCGGCGTGGCAGGAAACGCAACGCGTCTCCAGCACCTCCTGGATTTGACTGAACGCGACCTTATCACCGCCGGCATCGACCGACTTCGGCGCCATCACCACGATCAACGCGCCGATCAGCAGCACGCCGACGATGGGCAGCCACAGCTTGGCTTGATGGCGATGACGCAACACGAAGTATTGGCGGATCAAAACACCGGCCAGAATCATCACCAGCAGGACGAGCCAGCCGTACTTGTTGGCGTAGGTCATCGGGTAGTGGTTGCTGATCATGATGAACAGCACCGGCAGCGTGAAGTAGGTGTTGTGCACCGAGCGCTGCTTGCCGATGATGCCGGGCATCGAACCGACCTCTTCGCCGGCATGAATCTGCGCCACCATTTTTCGCTGGCCGGGCATGATGTGGAAGAACACGTTGGCCGCCATTATCGTGCCGAGCATCGCGCCGACGTGCAGGTAGGCGGCGCGGGCGGAGAAGATGTGGAACAGGGCAAAAGTGATGATCACCACGAAGATGAACACGATCACCGCGAGCAGATTGTCCTTGCCCACCATGTTGCGGCACACAAGGTCGTAGAAGATCCAGCCAATGGCGAGAAAGCCGAGCGAGATGACGATCGCCATCATCGGGCTCAGATCCATGACGTTCTTGTCGATCAGGAAACTCGACGCACCGAAGTAATAGATCACCGTCATCAGCCCAAAACCTGACAGCCAGGTGGTGTAGGCCTCCCACTTCGACCAGTGCAGATCCCTAGTCAGCGGTTCGCCTATCGGCCCGAGCAGGAATTTCTGGCTATTGTAGAAACCGCCGCCGTGAACGGCCCACAGCTCACCCAAAACGCCGCGCTTCTTGTCTTCCTCTTTCTTGGGCGGCTTGAGCGAGTTGTCCAGCATCACGAAGTAAAACGAGGCGCCGATCCATGCGATCCCGGTGATCAGGTGCAGCCAGCGCAGTAACAGATTCGCCCAGTCGAGCAGATAGGCTTCCATTGGAATTGTCTCCCGAAATCAGGTAGTTGGTCGAAGGGTTGAATCAGCTGCCGCGGTACGTCGAGTAGCTCCACGGCGAGACCAGCAGGGGCACGTGGTAGTGCGCACCGGTGTCGGAGATACCGAAACGCAAAGCCACTTCATCGACAAACAGGGGTTCGGACAGATTGAGTCCCTGGCCGCGGAAATAGTCGCCCGCGCCAAAAACGATTTCGTACTTGCCGCTTTGCAGATCAGCACCTTCGAGCAGCGGTTTATCGCAGCGGCCATCATCGTTGGTGACGGCGCGAGCCACTTCGCGGCGTTCGCCGTCGAGGCGGTAAACGATGACCGAAATATCCTGGCCAGGGCGGCCGGCAGCGGTATCAAGAACGTGGGTGGTGAGTCGTCCCATAATGCGTCTCCTCTCTAAGTAGTTGTTGGTCTGTAGGCGAGTCTAAGTTTGATTGCTCCTATCGTTGCGCTTATGTTGTTATAAGCGGTATATATGTTCGGGTATCCACCCAACGACCTACAAGAGGCGCTCGAATCAATGGCGCTGGTGCGAGAATGAGACGAAAAGACGATCCGCTGGACACCTATTTGCTGCGCGTGTTTTGTTTGCTTATCAACGAACGCAGCGTCTCGCGCGCCGCGCTGCGACTCAATCAATCACAGCCTGCCATAAGTGCGGCGCTCAAGCGGTTGCGCGAGGTTGTCGGCGATCCCATCCTGGTGCGCGAGAAGGGCGGCATGGTGCCCACTGAGCGCGCGCTGGCGCTGGTGGCGCATGCGAAGAACGCACTGGGCGAGATCGAACAGATGACCTCCAATCTCGAAGACTTCGAACCGCTCACCAGCCGGCAGACCTTCCGTATCGGCGCGCCGGACTATCTAGCACCGATGTTCTTCGCGCAGGTGACACAACGGTTCCGGGAAGAGGCGCCCAACGCCACGCTCAGTCTGCATTTCCTCGGGCCGGATTTTGATTTCGAGCGCTCATTGGCCGACGGCACGCTCGACCTGGTGATCGGTAACTGGGAAAAGCCGCCCGAGCGCATGCATCTGTCGATGCTGCTGGAAGACGACATCGTCTGTCTGGTTGCAGCGAACCATCCGTTAGCGGGGAAAAGCATCTCGATGGACGATTTTCTACGCGCCGTGCACGTCGTCCCGCTGCCTTATGCGCCCGGGCTGCGCGGTGTCATCGACGGCGTGCTGGCGTCGCTCAAGGTCACCCGCAAGGAGCGCGTGATCGTCCAGTCGTTTACCGTTGCGCCCTATCTATTGCAAGGCACCGACCTGCTGTTCACGACGACGCGCCATTTCGCCAACTTTTATGCCAAATTGCTGCCGTTGGCCATTCTGGCTTCGCCGGTCCCCTTCCCGCGCATGCGCTTCTATCAGCTGTGGCACGACCGCAACCACCACGTGCCCGGCCACCAATGGATACGTCGCCTCCTGACCGACCACGGGAAGCAGTTGCAAGTTTCGGGCTGATTGCAGTCGATTGGTGACTCGCCATGCAATATGGGCGTGATATCGCAACGGTCCGCCGAAGACGCGGATTGCAGATGCGCGCGGGAATTGCGCCCGTCTTACGCATCCTGCGAACGCGGCGATCAGCGGATCTCGGTCGTATAACTGAACTTGTCCGCCCGACCCTTTGAAGTACGAACTTCAATCACCCGGTTTGCGGTGGTGTACGTCGTGCGGTTGAGCACCAGAACCGGTTCGCCGACCTTGATCTTGAGCCGTTCCGCTGTCGTGTCATCCGCTGCGCCCGCGGTAAGTGCTTCCTCGGCCCGGACAACCGGCACGCCGAATTTTTCTACCACCAGCGCGTAGAGCAGGTCGGGGATGTGAATCTCTTCGCTTTCCAGGCCGGGAAGCAACTCCGAACGCCAGCGTGAGTATTCCACCATCACAGGGGCGTCACCCGCATAGCCGACGCGCTCGATATACAGTAGGGCAGAGCCCTTGGGCACGCCGAGGCGCCGGCAGATGTCTGCGCTCCCCTTTTCGATATGCCGTTCGGTGGTCACTTTATGCAGCCGCGTCTGATGGCCGCTCGCGTCGCCATACGTGGTAAAGCGAAACAGGCTGTTGTTGAAATCGATGCGGGATACGTAGGTGCCTTTTCCCTGATGGCGATACAGGCGCCGTTCCCACACCAGATTATCGATGGCCTTTTTTACCGTGCCGGGGCTGACTCCCAGTTGAGCGGCCAGTTGCGGTTCGGACGGAATCAGATCGCCGGGAACCAGTCCGCCCGAGTCGATCAGCGACCGGATATGGTCTTCAACGATCTGATACAGCGGCTTGCTCCCCCGCGCTCCTGGTATGACGCCATCCATTTTCTTTCTGCCTTGGTCATCTAACTGGGTTAGTCGACTCATATTGGCATAAGTTTGGCGAACGCGCTGGATTGCTGCACTGCAACCTGATCGTTGTCAAGCGATTTGGCGAAAATAGTGGTTGACTTGGCAAAGTGTGTGGCGGATTATGCGGTCACGGAAGTCATATACATGAGTTACGTGACGTACGTAGCTCACCGAAAGCGACAGACAAAGATCGCCAGCGCCGCACAGCGGCGATCGACACAGGAGACACCAACGTGGACTTCATCCGCTACTTACCCGAACTATTTTCAGGCTGGAACATCCTGGTGCTGGTGGGGGGGACAGTCGGCGGTCTCCTGCTGGGCGCAACGCCCGGCCTGAGCCCGACCATGGCCGTCGCCTTGCTGATTCCATTTACTTTTCACATGGAACCGGCGACATCGTTGATTCTGCTCGGTGCCGTCTATACATCGACCGTCGCCGGCGGCGCCGTCAGTGCGGTGCTGGTCAATATTCCCGGGGCGCCAGCGAACATCGCCACGGTGATGGATGGTCACCCAATGGCCAAGTCCGGCCGCGCGACCGAGGCGCTGCATTACTGCTTTATCGCGTCTCTGATTGGCGGTGTGCTCGGCGTTTTCGTGCTGATCTTCTTTACGCCGGTTCTGGCGCGCTTCGCCCTTCAATTCGGTCCCGCGGAGTTGTTCTGGATGGCAATCCTCGGGGTGACGGTGATCGGCTCGCTGGGCAGTCAGTCGATGATCAAGGGCTTGATTGCCGGCTGCGTCGGATTGTGGCTTTCGACCGTCGGCATCAGTTCGATGCTGGGGGTCGAGCGTTTCGTCTTTACCGACCATCTTGGGGGTGGCATCAACATCATCGCTGCGTTGATCGGCCTGTTCGCTATTCCGCAGGTGTTGACGTTGCTCGAGCGGCCCGGTGGTGGCGCAAAAATGTATCAGATGGAAAACCACAGCGTGTGGGCGTCGTTTGCAGAGACGTTTCGCCAGGTGAAGTGTTGGGTCACGGGCAGTGTCGTGGGTATCATCGTTGGCCTCGTGCCGGGCGTCGGCGGCCAGATCGCCGGTCTGATCGCCTACGACCAGGCAAAGAAGATGAGCAAGAACAAGGCGGAGTGGGGCACGGGCGTGCCGGGCGGCATCATCGCTGCCGAGTCGGCCAACAACGCTATGGTCGGCCCTTCACTGGTGCCGCTGCTCACCCTTGGCCTGCCGGGCAGCCCGACCGCCGCGGTCCTTTTGGGCGGCTTGCTGATTCACGGCTTGTTCCCGGGGCCGGAGCTCTTCACGAAGCACGCGGCGGTCACCTGGACCTTCATCAACTCCTTGCTGCTTGGCCAGATCCTGATGGCGGTGTTCGGATTGATGATCAGCCGCTACAGCCGCTTCGTCACCAAGATTCCCAATAACTTCATGGCAGCGTCGGTCACCATTCTGGCGGTTTTCGGCACCTACAGCGTGCAGAACAGCATGTCAGACGTGTTCGTGATGATGACCTTGGGCGTGGGTATGTATTTCGGCCAGAAGTTCGGCTTCAGTGCTTCACCGCTGGTGCTGGGCATCATTCTTGGCCCGATTGCCGAAAGCAACTTCGCGCAGGGCACGATGATTGCGGAGGCCACCGACGGAATGGCCAGCTACTTCCTGACCGGCTCGGTCAACGTACTGGTCATTTCGCTCTGCGTCGCCTCGATCGGCTACAGCATCTACACCGCGATCAAGGACAACCAGCAAAGGAAACGCAACCTCAAGGAGCAGAATGATGCAGCGTGAACTCACTTTAGCCATTGGCGCTGCGCTCATTGCCGGCGGATTTCTCTACGCCGGTAGCGGACATGACTATGCGGACGCTTACGTATTTCCGAATCTCATCGCCTGGATCATGTTGGGTCTGGCGCTACTGATGATTGTTTCCCTTTTTGTGCAGCGGTCGAGCGATGACGACAGCAAGGGTGGATCGATCGAATGGGCGCGCTTGCTGCCGGTGCTGGTGATTCTTCCGGTGTATGTGCTGATCGCTGAGTCACTCGGCTTCTTCGTCAGCTCGCTACTTGCCTTCTTTGCGATTAGCAGGGTGTATGTGCTCAGCGTGCCGGGCGAGAATATCAGCCTGCGTTACCTGGCGATCAGTGTCTGCTTTCTGGCCGTGCTGTATCTCATCTTCGTCATTCTGTTGCAGGTGCAAATGCCGACCGGGTTGGTGATTTGAACCCCGAGGCAATCGTTCCCGGCCGGTCCAAACGTCACGGCGCTTGCCAGTCGGTATTTTTAAGTGAGGAGACAAAGACAATGAAACTAACTATTCGCGCACTTGTGCCCCTGATTGCCGCTATCAGCATCCCCCTTTCGGGTGTTGCCAACGCGGAGACCTACCCTGATAGACCCATCACGATGATGGTGTCGTATTCCGCCGGCGGCGCGACCGACTTTCAGGCCCGGCTGGTCACCATGACGGCCGCCGACGAGGACGTGCTCGGGCAACCGATCGTGGTTCTGAACAAGGCCGGTGCCGGCGGTCAGGTGGGCTGGAACTGGTTCGTGTCGAAGGCAAAGGCTGACGGCTACGAGATTGCGGCCTACAACATTCCGCACTTCATCGCGCAATCCATTGTTTTCGACACCAAGTACAACACCGAGAACCTGGAGCCGATCGCCAACTGGGGTGCTGACCCGGCGGTGCTGATCGTCGGCAAGGATAGCCCCTTCAACACGGTGGCTGATCTGGTCACTTACGCCAAGGAGAATCCGGGCAAGGTAACGGTTTCGGGCGCCGGCCTCTACGTGGGCCATCATGTGGCGACGCTTCAACTGGCCAAAGCGGCTGGCATCGACATCAAATATATCCCGACCCAGGGCGGCGTCAACGCGATGCAATTCGTGCTCGGCGGTCAGGTGATGGCCGGCTTCAACAACCTGTCGGATGCGTATCGCAGCAAGGGGGAACTGAAAATCCTCGCGATTGCAGATCTCGAGCGCGACGAGAAGTTCCTGCCTGACGTTCCGACGTTGAAGGAATCGGGCATTGATGTTGACGATTCGAGCGTCAATTTCCGCGGCATCATGGTGCCCAAAGGCACGCCTCAAGCAGTGATCGACAAACTCGCCGAACGCGTGCCGCTGATGTTCAACAAGGAAACGACGGTCAAAAAAATGGCTGAAGGTGGCTCGCCGATGCGCGTCATGACGCGCGAGCAGGTGCGGAAAATGTGGACCGAACGCAGAGCCTACCTTGAAGAGCTCTTGGCCGAATTCAAGAGCAAGTAAGCACTCTCGCGGAAGAGGCAACGGTACCGTATTGCGTGCTGCTGCCGCGCCGCAAAATCATGCGTGTCGTGCTGCAGCGAGGCACGGCCGGGCGGCCGGCCGGCGTTTTTGCCGGCCGATCAGAAAGGAGAACACGAAGTGAGTACATCATCGAAAGCGGGCGGCAACGCATCCCCAGAGGCGGTCCGGATCGTTTCCGAGCTCGTCGCGCGGGCGAAGGCGGCACAAAAAATCTATGAGGGCTACAGCCAGGAACAGGTCGACGAAGTCGTTACCGCGCTCGGCTGGGTCGTCATGGAGCCCGAGAACAATCGCATGCTGGCGCAGTTGGCGGTCGACACCACCATGATCGGCAACGTCGAAGACAAGATCATCAAGAACCATCGCAAGACGCTGGGTCTACTGCGCGATTTGAAAGGCGCGCGCTCGGTCGGCGTGATTGCCGAGTATCCGGAAAAGGGCTTGATCGAAATTGCCCGCCCGGTGGGTGTGGTCGGAGCGGTCGTGCCCTCGACCAACCCGATCGCGACGCCGGTCAACAAGACGCTCAACGCGCTCAAGTGCCGGAACGCGATCATTCTTGCCCCGTCGCCCAAGGGCCAGACGGCTGGCGGTTTGCTGGTGAAGCAGTTGCGCGCGGCACTCAAGCGCGTCGGCGCACCGGAAGATCTGGTTCAGCGCTTGCCCGAGCCGATCAGCAAGGACACCACCTACGAGCTGATGCGCCAGGTCGACCTGGTCGTCGTGACCGGTTCGCAGAACAACGTGCGTGCCGCATACACCTGCGGCACGCCGGCGGTGGGCGTGGGTGCCGGCAACGTGCCGAGCATCGTCGATGAAACCGCAGACATTGACGCGGCCGCGGCAAAAATCACCGCGTCTAAAACCTTCGACAACGCCACCAGTTGTTCTTCCGAGAACAGCGTGGTGCTCATCGACGCGATCTACGACAAGGCCATCGCTGCGCTCGAGAAGGCGGGCGGTGCGCTGCTCGATGCGAAAGAGAAAGAGGCACTCCGGTCCGCGATGTGGGTCGACGGCAAGCTGAGCGGAGAGATCACGGCGAAATCGGCAAGCCACATCGCCAAGGTCGCCGGGCTCGAGCGGGCAGAGGTCAAGAGTGCGAAATTCCTTATGGTGGAAGAGACCGACACCAGCGAGGACTGCCCGTTCGCCGGCGAAAAGCTCAGCCCGGTGCTGACTGTGTACCGCGCCCGCGATTTCGACCACGCCTGCCAACTGGTCACCGAAATTCTCGAGACCAACGGCAAGGGCCATTCGGTGAGCATTCACAGCACCAACGATGAGCGCGTACTGCGGCTGGGCAATGAAATTCCGGTGTGCCGGGTCATCGTCAATCAGGCACATTGCTTTGCCACCGGCGGTAATTTCGACAACGGGTTGCCGTTTTCGTTGTCGATGGGCTGCGGCACCTGGGGCGGCAACAGCATTTACGACAACATGAACTACCGCCACTACATGAACCTGACACGCATCGCCAGGACCATTCCGCCCAACCAGCCGGAGCTGGAAGAAATCTTTGGGAGTTACTGGGCCAAGTACGGCCAGAACCTGGCTTGATGGAGATCGCCAACATGAACACGATTCGCTCGACAATCGACAAATTCGCCGCCGAGACGCCCAACGCGGTCTACCTCACGACACCCGATTCATCTCAATCGATGACGTATGCCGATCTGCAACGCTACTCGCGGGAAATTGCCGCGCGGCTGGAAGGCATGGGCCTGGCGAAGGGCGACAAGGTTGCGTTCCTGATGCACAACGGTTTCTGGACCGCCGCACTCATGCTCGGCATCTCCTATGCCGGGCGGGTTGTGGTGCCGCTGAACGCCGTCGCGGGTGATGATGCGCTGGCCTATATCATCGACCACTCGGAATGCAAGGCGATCTTCCTCGCCGATGAAAAACGGGAAGCGCACGCAAAACTGTTGGCGAACCTGCCGAACACTGTGCGCATCATTTCGGCCGATCCGGACAAGGAGCCGCAATGGCCGGAGGCGCCCAAACCAGACGCGCTGCCAAATATCGACGACAAGGACACTGCGATCCTGATTTACACCTCCGGCACGACGGGAAGGCCAAAAGGGGTCTTGATCAGTCATGGCAATGCAGTGGCGGGAGGACAAAACACGGCACTTGCCCATGAATTGACGGCTGAGGATTGCGGGCTTTGCGTGCTGCCGCTTTATCACATCAACGCCGAGATGGTATCTGTCATGGCGTCGCTGGTCAGCGGCGGGAGTCTGGTGTTGCCGACCCGATTCAAGACCGGGGCGTTCTGGCGCTTGATCGCCGATCACAAGTGCACCTGGTTCAGCGTGGTGCCGACGATGATCGCCTACCTGCTGGAATACGCCGAACGCGAAGGCTTCGATCGCAACGATTACGGCGGCCTGCCCAGCCTGCGCTTCGGACGTTCGGCGTCCGCCCCGTTGGCGCCGGACATGCACCGGGAGTTCGAGCGACTGTTTGGCGTGGCAATTGTCGAAACGATGGGTTTGACCGAAACATCGGCGCAAATTCTTTCCAACCCGATGCCGCCTGCGGCGCCCAAGTACGGCTCGCCCGGCAAGCCTGTCGGCAACGAGGCGCGCATTGTCGACCCCGAGACGGGTGTCGAATGCGCCGATGGTGTGCCCGGTGAATTGATGATCCGCGGCCCGAACGTGACGACCGGTTACTACAAGAACCCGGAGGCGACGGCGAGCTCGCTCAAACCCGATGGCTGGTTGCATACCGGCGATATTGCCTATCGCGACGAGGACGGCTTCTTTTTCATCACCGGCCGAATCAAGGAGCTCATCATCAAGGGCGGCGAAAACATCGCTCCCAGGGAGATTGATGAAGCCTTGTACCAGCATCCAGCGGTGCTCGAAGCAGCCGGATTCGCCGTGCCGGACCGACGCTACGGGCAGGAAGTAATGGCCTGTGTCGCACTCAAACCGGGCGCTACCTGTGAAGAGCAGGAATTGCTCGATTTGGCGACCGCGAAATTAGGCCCATTCAAGCGACCGAAGAAAATTTACTTCATGGATGAGCTACCGAAGGGGCCCTCGGGAAAGATCCAGCGCCTGAAACTGGCCGATCTGATCGGAGAAAAATCGTAACGACCGCGACCACCGTCGGCTGTCAATTGCGGCAGATCTGACTGTGCGGCAGCGAATAAAAGGCCAGTGGTCTTTTTCGGTAGATCGGTTGGACGGAATCGAGAATCGACGCCTTTTCTCACGGAAAAAGAGGAAACCACCATGTACGAAATCATTCTCGTTGCACTCGACGGTTCGAACCATGCCGAGAAGGCATTGATCAGAGCGATCGATCTGGCCGAGAAATATCAAAGCGAATTGTTGCTGTTCCATGCCGCAATCGTGCAACCCGTGCCCGAGATCCAGGGGCGCGCCAAAACGGTCGCGAAGGAGATGTATCAGAAAATCAGCGCTGAACTCGGCGACGAGATACTCGACGCTGCCGAAGCAAAAGCGCGCGAGGCCGGACTCACATCGATCCGCAGGAAACTGGTTTTCGGGAATCCGGCCAAGGAGATCATCGATACCGTGGCGAAGGAGAATGTCGGGCTGGTGGTCACGGGAACGCGCGGCATGTCAGGTTTCAATCAGTTTGTTCTTGGCAGTGTGGTTCAGAAAGTCGCGGCGCTCGCGAAATGCCACGTACTGGTGGTCAAGTGACCGGATCGCTATTGCCAATGGGTTTTTGATCGCGGGGTAGAAATGAAACTGCAGATTCTTTCCGACCTGCATTTGTCGACGGGTGGTCAGGCGTGTCCCGATACAAGCGCTGATCTGATTGTGCTTGCGGGTGATGTCGCACGGCCGGCAGCGGCCATGGCGTGGGCCACAGCGCTTGGCCGGCGCGTGCTCTACGTGCCGGGAAATCATGAGTTCTACGGTGGATCGCTGGACGGCACGGTGGCCGAACTCAGGCGTTTGTCGAATGGTAGTGGTGTGAGCGTGCTCTACAAGGACGCGGTTGTGATTGATGGCGTGCGCTTTCTGGGGGCCACGCTGTGGACGGACTTTCGTCTTTTTGACGACAGCGGCCAACGCGACGTTGCGATGGAGGCGGGTAGCCGCTTTACGCGCGACTTCACCCACATCCGCCTGCGTGACGCTGACGAAGCGCTGTTTTCGCCGTCGCACAGCACAGGGGAATTTGATGACCACGCCGGCTGGCTTGAGGCGAGCCTGCGCGAACCCTTCGATGGGCCGACGGTGGTGGTCACCCACCATGCGCCGTCACAGGGCAGCATTCACCCACGATTCGAGGGCTCGTTGATCAACGCCTGCTTCGCATCGAACGCCGAGCATCTGCTGAATGGCGAGCGGGTGGGGCTGTGGATTCACGGGCATATGCATGACAGTTTCGACTACACCGTGAACGGCACACGCGTCGTGTGCAATCCGCGCGGATACATCAAGAATGGCGCGATCGAGAACGCGCTGTTTGACCCGGCGTTCACTGTTGATGTCGGGTGACCGCCTTCGCGCACTCGCCAGCGCGAATTCGACGTGATTGCGTATAGAACGTTGAGGATAGATCGAGATCGTTGCTTCACGAATCGAGATAATTTTGGCCGGCCACTACTCGGTCACGGTGAACGGAAACTGGCGTCTGACGTTCCTGTCCGAAGGTGAAGACGCCGTGCGT
Source organism: uncultured Rhodocyclaceae bacterium (assembly GCA_965364825.1). Classification (GTDB taxonomy): domain Bacteria; phylum Pseudomonadota; class Gammaproteobacteria; order Burkholderiales; family Rhodocyclaceae; genus Nitrogeniibacter. The sequence continues at coordinate 17,331 of CBDTZF010000013.1, forward strand.
GTGAACTATCAGGGCTATCACTGAGGGCTTTGAAGATGATGACCATGCACAACCCGCCGCACCCTGGCGAAACGCTGCGTGACGACGTATTGCCGGCACTTGGGCTGACCGTCACCGCTGCGGCTGCGCAGCTTGGCGTGACCCGTGCCGGCTTGTCGCGTGTCCTCAACGGTCGCGCCGCGATTTCTCCCGAGATGGCACTTCGCCTTGAAGGCTGGTTGGGGGTAGAGAAGGGCGGCCGGGCAGACAGCTGGCTTGCGCAGCAGGGCGCCTACGATCTTTGGACGGCTCGCGAAGCTGGCA
>CBDTZF010000014.1:0-16944 GCA_965364825.1 uncultured Rhodocyclaceae bacterium
TTCTTCGTGCTGTTCGTATTCGCGCCGGTATTCGACCTGCTGCGCTACGATCTGGTCACCGGCCACGCGTGGTTTCTGGGCATGGAGTGGCGTGTCGGGCTGAACGACTTCAGCGCCGGCCACATCGGCGTTGGCCAACTGTGGATCAATATCGGATTGCGCATTTTTCTGCCGATTCTCGGCACCGGTGCCGTATTGCTGTGGGTGGCGTGGAAATGGGGGCGGCTTTACTGCGGCTGGCTTTGCCCGCATTTTTCGGTGGTTGAAACGATCAACCAGCTCATGCGCCGCGCCACCGCCAAACCGAGCGTGTGGGAGAAGAAACCGCTGCCCACGCGCGAGCTCGACGGCACGCGCTGGCAGGCTGATCGGCGCTGGTGGTTTGTCACCGCGCCGCTGGCCGTGGGCTTTGCCTTCGTCTGGGCGGTGGTGCTGCTCACCTATCTGCTGCCGCCCTTCGAGGTGTATGGCAATCTGCTTGCCGGCACGCCGACGCGTAACCAGTTCATCTTCATCACCGCCACTACGGTGGTGCTGAGCGGCGAATTCCTCTTCGCGCGCCACCTTTTCTGCCGCTATGTGTGTGCCGTCGGGCTGTTCCAGTCGCTCTCCTGGATGGGCAACCGCGACGCCATGGTGGTCGGCTTCGATCGCAAGCGCGCCGCAGACTGCAACACCTGCTATTCGGCCTGCGACCATGTCTGCCCGATGCGCCTCAAGCCACGCAACATCAAGCGCATGATGTTCACCTGCACGCAGTGCGGGCAATGCATCAGCGCCTGCGAAACGACGCAGAAAGAGAACCCCAATGGCCCGCTGCTGTCGTGGATCAGCGGCGAGGCGGCGCGGCAGAATGAAGCCGGCCTGCGCGCCGGCGGAAAGATCAGGATTTGAGATGGAAGAATACGTTGGCGATCTGTGGCACCGTTTCATCACGCGCGCGGCGCGGCGCGACTACCCCGACGCGGTGGTGCACCTCGAGGACATCGAGAAGACCGCCGGCGTACTGTTTCGCGCACTCGGCGGCGACGCCGGCTTGCGCGTGGCGGCGGCCTCGGAGGTCGAGCATGGCGCGCGGCGGCGCTGGTTGGCGCGCATTGCGCATGTCGATGACCGCCGCGCACACGCCACGCGCGATGCCGAAACCCTGCGACTGCCGGCCAGTTTGTCGTTGTTTCCGGAACGCGCCGCCAACCGCGATCTGTATCTCTGGCTGATCGCCCAGGCGGCTGCCAGCGAGCAGGCTCAAGGTGAATGGATCGTCGCCAACCAGCAGGCTACGCAACTCACGCTGCAACGCTTCCCCGGCTTCGCGAGCCGCTATCGCCGGCTGGTTGACGCGGCACTCGCGCTGCGTATCCCGCACGAAAAACTGCCCAAAGATGAAGTTGCGGTCGAGCGCTGCATCGTGCAAGCCTTGCAGCACCCGGGTTCCGTCGACACCTTGCCGGCCAGCAAACGCCCGCCGCAGCCGGTGCCCTTGTGGCTCTACCCGGCGCCCGCGATGCTCGATCGGCGCACCCGCCCGAGCGACGCGGAATCGGGCGACGATGGCGACGAAGGCGACGAAGGCGCGGATCAGGACAGCAAAAAAACGATCGAGGCCAAGGAAAAGCGTCGCCAGGCCACGCGTGAAGACATGCCCGACGGCACCGACGGCTTCCTGGTGCCGTTTCGTGCCGAGTCGCTGTTGTCATGGGCGGAATACATCAAGGTCAATCGCAGCCTGGACGACGATCCCGACGAGGACGTCGGCAAAGCGGCAATGGACATGGACCGGCTGGCGCTGGCGCGCGATGAGAAAACCATCGCCTCGCGCATCCGCTTCGACCTCGACCTGCCCTCCGATGCGGCCGACGACATCCCGCTTGAATCAGGCATTTTGTTGCCCGAGTGGGACTGGAAAAAGCGCTTGCTCAAGAAGAACCAATGCAGCCTCAGCGTGCTCGATGCGCGCGACGCCAAGGCGATTGCGGTGCCCGACCATCTGCTCAAACCGGCGCGCCGCATTCGCCAGCAATTCGAATCGCTGGCACCATCACGCCGCTGGCTCAAGAACCAGCCGGACGGCTCGGAACTCGACGTCGAAGCCTGCGTGCGCGCCTGGTCCGACCGCCGCGCCGGCCACCACGACGCCATCTACGGCAACTACCTCAGACTCGAACGCCGCGAGCGCGACATGGCCTGCCTGGTGCTGGCTGATCTTTCACTGTCGACCGACGCCTGGGTGAGCGACACGGCGCGTGTGATCGACGTCATCCGCGACAGCCTGATGCTGTTTTCCGAAGCGCTTTCTGCCACCGGCGACCGCTTCGCGCTGTATGGTTTCTCCACCCGCAAGCGCGAGCACATCCGCTTTCACCAGATCAAGACCTTTGCCGAAAAACACAGCGGCGCCACCCGCGGACGCATCGCCGCACTCAAACCCGGCTATTACACACGCATGGGCGCCGCGATCCGCTACGCCACGCGAATTCTCGAAAAACAACCCAGCGCGTTGCGCCTGATGCTGATCCTCTCCGACGGCAAGCCCAACGACCTCGATCAGTACGACGGCCGCTACGGCATCGAGGACACCCGCATGAGTCTCATCGAAGCGCGCACCGCGGGCCTCAAACCCTTCTGCGTCACCATCGACAGGGAAGGCGAAGGCTACCTCCCCCACCTCTTCGGCCCGGCCGGCTACACCGTCATCCGCAAACCGGAAGAGTTGCCGGCGCGGCTGCCGATGCTGTACGCGCAACTGACAGCTACGTAGGGGAACACCCTCCGCAGCGCGTCCCACGCCCTTTTCGCATTCTCTTGATCTCAATCATTGTTTGCGTATCGAAGCGAACGTGAATTTAGTTCGATTTATTTAGGCCTTTACATTGTCGGGCGGCGCAGAATACACTTCAATACGCTACGGTATGGGGTCATCTACAAGATATATAATGTATCCCTTACGCCGCTTGCTGCCTCGCGGCAAGTACCAGCATTCACTTTTCAATCCTACGGTTCCAAAGAGTTGAGGGAGGGCGAAATGTCCAGCGACATTTATGCACGTATCCGCAGCAACCCGCAGTTCACCGAAATGGTCCGCCGACGCGAAGGTTTTGCGTGGAAGCTGTCGGCGATCGTCTTCGTTATTTTCTATGCCTTCGTGCTGCTCGTGGCGTTCGCGCCCGACGTGATCGCGATGCGCCCGTTTGCCGGTAGCCATGTCACCGTCGGCATCCTTGCCGGTTTGTTCCAGTTCATCTTTTTCTGGCTGTTGACGCTGATTTATGTACGCCGGGCGAATGGCGAGTTTGACGATATGAACAAGAAACTGATCGCGCTGGCCATGAAGGAGGAGAACTGATGCGTATCAACCAATTTGCACACACTGCTGCGTTCTGTACAACATTGCTGGCATCGTCCGCCTTTGCAGCGGGTGACGCGATCGCCGAGACCACCAAGCAGCCGATCAATCTCACCGCGATCGCGATGTTCCTGGCGTTCGTCGGGCTGACCTTGGGCATCACCTACTGGGCCGCCAGCCGCACCAAAACGACTGCCGACTTCTATACCGCAGGCGGGGGTATTACCGGCACACAGAACGGTCTGGCAATTGCCGGCGATTACATGTCGGCCGCCACCCTGCTGGGCCTCACGGCGATGATGTACACCCGCGGTATCGACGCCTACATCTACATGATCGCGTTCTTTGTCGGCTGGCCGGTGATTCTGTTCCTGATGGCCGAACGGCTGCGAAACCTGGGCAAATTCACCTTTGCCGACATCACCTCCTACCGCCTAAACCAGGGCAAGGTGCGCACCATGGCGGCGATCTCCTCGCTGGTCGTGGTGTGTTTCTATCTGGTTGCACAAATGGTCGGTGCCGGCCAGTTGATCAAGTTGTTGTTCGGTCTGGACTACGGGATCGCGTGTGTTCTGGTCGGCGCGCTGATGATGATCTACGTGGCCTTCGGCGGCATGGTTGCGACCACCTGGGTGCAGATCATCAAGGCGTGTCTGCTGCTGTTCGGCGGCACGGTGATGATGTTGCTGGCCATGAGTGAGTTCAATTTCAACTTTGAAGAACTCAGCGCCCGAGCGATGGACATCCATACACTTGGCGAAGACCTGTTCGCGCCGGGCAGCCTGCTGTCGGATCCGGTGACCGCAATTTCGCTGGGTATCGGCCTGATGTTCGGCACGGCCGGCTTGCCGCACATCCTGATGCGCTTCTTCACCGTGACGGACGCCAAAGAGGCGCGTAAATCCGTGCTCGTCGCCTCCGGCATCGTCGCCTACTTCTTCAACGTGGTGGCGTTGTTGGGGCTGACATCGATCATCATCGTGGGTCAGAACCCGGAGTTCTTCGAAGGCGGCAACATCGAAGGTCCCATTATTGGCGGCGGCAACATGGTGGCGATGCACCTGGCCAAGGCGGTAGGCGGTGATCTGCTGCTCGGCTTCCTCTCCGCCGTCGCTTTCGCCACCATCCTCGCGGTAGTCGCGGGTCTCGCCCTGGCGGGCGCTTCAGCCATCGCGCACGACCTCTACGCCCGCGTGATCAAGAAAGGCACGGCGTCAGAGAAGGACGAACTGCGAATGTCCAAGCTCGCAACCGTCGGCCTCGGCGTCGTCGCGGTGCTGCTTGGTCTGGCCTTCGAGCAAATGAACGTGGCCTTCATGGCCGCGCTCGCCTTCGGCGTTGCGGCTTCGGCCAACTTCCCGGTGCTGATTCTCTCCATGTACTGGAAAGACCTGACCACGCGCGGCGCGCTCGCCAGCGGCTATCTCGGTTTGTTCTCCGCGGTGACGTTGGTGGTCCTGTCGAAGTCGGTGTGGGTGGACGTGTTTGGTTACGCCGAGCCGTTGTTTCCCTACACGCAGCCGGCACTGTTCTCGTTGCCATTGGCCTTCCTCGCCGCGTTCGTGGTGTCGAAGATGGATAGGAGCAGCCAGGCACAGGCCGAGCGCGCAGCCTTCGCTGACCAGTATGTTCGCGCCCAGACGGGCGTCGGCGCCTCAACCGCATCCGCTCACTGAGCGACCGCAAGCTGGAAAAGAAACGCCGGTTCGCCGGCGTTTTTTTTGTTCACCACTTCTCACCGATAGCGGCGTCGCCAATGACCGCAAACATCCGGAAAAACATTTTGAATCAACGCAATGCGTCGGAAGCATTGGACACAACACCGCATGCCGACGCCGAATCGCGCGCGCCGTCATTGACGAAAATCAACCCATTCTCGCGCCACGCCTCGCATGCTATGAGCACCCGCGCGGCAAGCCATATTCATTTTTATTCCGTTTCAGTCCATAGTGACGCCGACGCCGCTCGTCACACATCGTCACAACCTGCATGATGTTTTGGCGGGTTGCTTTCGGGGCGATCGGAAGCGTTGGGTGACTGACCACACAGTAAAATGCCAAACGGCAAACACTTTCGGGAGACGGTTCATGAGCGAAATGGAACAGCGGGAACAACTCGAAAAATGCCTCAAGCCGCAATGGGTATGGGCGATTGCATTCGGCTCGGCGATTGGCTGGGGCAGCTTTGTGCTGCCGGCGGACTGGATTGCCATGGCCGGCCCGATGGGCGCCATCCTCGGCCTTACCATTGGCGCCGTGCTGATGATCGTGATCGGTGTCAGCTACGGCTTCCTGATCAAGATCTATCCGGTCACGGGCGGCGGTTTTTCGTATTCCTACCTCGGCTTTGGCCGCACCCACGCGTTCTTCTGCGGCTGGTTTTTGACGCTCGGCTACATGTCGATCGTCGCGCTCAATGCGTCGGCGCTGGCCTTGCTGGCGAAGTTTCTGATCCCCGATGTCGCCACTTTCGGCCGCATGTATGAAGTGGCCGGCTGGGATGTGTACCTGGGCGAAGTGCTCATCGCCAGCTTCGCGCTGATACTCTTTGCCGGCATCAACATTCGCGGCGGCAGCCTGTCGGGCAAGAGTCAGTACTACTTCTGCCTGCTGCTGGTCGCGGGCGCCTTGTTCGTAGTGATCGGGATGCTGCTCTCGGACACAACCTCGTTCGACAACATGCGCCCGTGGTTCAACCCCGAGATATCCTCGTGGGCAGCCGTTTTTTCCATTGTGGCAATCGCGCCCTGGGCCTATGTCGGCTTCGACAGCGTGCCGCAGGCGGCGGAGGAGTTCGATTTTTCACCCGCCAAGGCGTTCATGCTCATCGTCATGGCGCTCGCCATGGCGGCAGTCCATTACGCAATGCTGATCATGGCCACCGCGATCGCCATGCCATGGACCGAATTGGTCGCCGGGTCCCCGGTATGGGGCACCGGTGAGGTGGTAAGAGGCACGATGGGCACGCTCGGGCTGACCGCGCTTTCGCTTTCCCTGGCGATGGGCATCGCCACCGGCCTCAACGGGTTCTACATTTCCACCAGCCGCCTGATGTTCGCGCAAGGCCGCGCCAAGTTCCTGCCCGAGGCATTTGGCCAGTTGCATGTCAATTACCGTACGCCCGTGGTGGGCATCATCACGACCTGCGCCATTTGTCTGATCGCGCCCTGGTTCGGCCGCGAAGTGTTGCTGTGGATTGTCGATATGGCCGCGACCGGTGTCGCCATCGCCTATTTCTACTGCTGCGCCGCGGCCTACCGCTGCTTCAAGTGGACGGCGGCGGGCAAGGGCAAGGATTACGAGGGCGGCGTATCGCCCTTCAAGAAGATCCTCTCCGCGCTCGGCGCGCTCAGTGCGCTGTCGTTCCTCGGCCTGTTGTTGATCCCCGGCTCACCGGGCGCGCTCAAGACGCCATCGTGGATTGCATTGCTCGTCTGGGGCGCCCTGGGCGTCGTCCTTTACATCAAGCGCCGCGAGCATATTCATGGCGTTTCAAAAGCCCATCTCGACCGCATGATTCTCGCCACCAGCGACACGTAAATCGGCGTCGCGCGCTGCCGTTGCGCCGGGTGCGCAACGGCAGCGCATACGAACCCCTGCGTTTTACGCGAAACAGCATTTTCCGCACAAACCCGCAAGGAGTTGAAATGACGACCGAGCGCCACTTCAGTCTGATTCACCGGCTTCTTCACTGGGCCATCGCCTTCACCGTGCTGTTCATTCTACTGACCGTCTTCCTGCGCTTGGGCTGGATGGACAAGAATTACATGGCCAGCCTCATGTTGGCGACGCCGGAGCTTGCCAGCTATTCCATTACGCAGGACGACGCGGTCATGGCGGCCAAGTCGATCCGCAACGCGATGTACGGATGGCATTTGTATGCGGGCTACCTGATGGCATTCCTGCTCGCCGCGCGGCTCTATCACATGCGCACCAAGGGTCTCACCTTTAAAGGCCCGCTCCAATCCGGCGCAAGCCTGCGGGAGCGCTTTCAAGGTGCGGTCTATCTTGTCTTCTATTTTTTCCTGACGCTGTCCGTGCTCACCGGCCTCACGGTACGATTTGCCCCGGAGTTCATCGCCGATTTCGCCGAGCAAATTCATGTCCTTGCGCTCTGGTACCTGATTCCCTATCTGGTGCTGCATTTCGGCGGCATCATTCTGGGCGAACTCACAAAGGAAAAAGGCATCGTTTCGAAAATGATCGGCGGCTAAGCAGACCCGGCCCCAGCTCGCGCCATTCTTGATGTTCGGCATCGGAGTGAGTTATCGCTTCTGACGCACCCACGTGTGCGTCGAAGGGTCTGCAAGGAGCGCTGCGGCGCTCCTTTTTTTGCGCTTGATCGCCGCGCTGCGCTTTTTGGCGCCGGCGATCGCGACATGCCGAATCAGGTGACGACTTCTGCGCTATCCCATTTGGCCTGAATGCCGATCCAGTCAAGCACCATGACCGTGTTGCCCGCTTCGTCCAGGTACTGCAGCGGCCCGTGGTTGATGAACAGGTATTCGGTGGCCTCGGGAAAACAGGTCTGTTCGTGAACGATGCCGTTCGGCTCGTAACCATAATCCCCGGCAACCGCCGTCACTCCGCCGTTTTCGACACCGCCGCGAATCTCGATCTTTCCTTTCAGAACGAAATATTCGGCCGCGCCGATGTGTTTGTGCGGCGGTACCACCGCGCCCGCGTCGCACCGAATCAGCAACACCCAGGTGCCGGTCACGGGACAGGTACGCAACAGTTTGAAGAAGTAGCCATCACGCAGTATTTTCCAGGGCAGCGCTTGCTGAGAAACGTGCACGTCTGTGATCGTCGGGGTGGTCATTGTGGTCTCCTTGCACTGGTGGGTTCCGGCCGCGGAATCACCACTCACTGTTTGGCGAACAGCTGGCCGATATCGGCGAAGGCCTTGAATTCGAGCGCGTTGCCCGACGGATCGAGAAAGAACATGGTGGCCTGCTCGCCGGGCAATCCGGCAAAGCGGAGGCGGGGTTCGATAGCGAACTCGGTGCGCGCCGCCTTGAGCCGCTCCGCCAGCGCATTGAAAGCCGCCATGTCGAGCACCACGCCAAAGTGCGGCACCGGCACATCGTCACCATCGACCGCCTTGCTGGCCTGGCGCCCGCTGCGGCCCGGCGCGAGGTGAGCGACGATCTGGTGGCCGAAAAAATCGAAGTCGATCCAGTGATCAGAGCTGCGCCCTTCGGCACACCCCAGCAAGCCGCCATAAAAAGCGCGTGCGGCCTTGAGATCATCGACGGGAAAGGCGAGATGAAAGGGCTGGACAGGCATGGGGGGACTCCGGCTCGGGAGTCATCATTGTGCGCCGATCACGCGGCCTTGAAGAATCGCTCTGCCCGCTCCCGGAAATCCGCGTTAAGCTCGGGCGCCGGCATTCTGCCTCGCCCGTAATCGCGATGACGACTTCGACCACTCCGACCAAAGTCCCCTCCACGCTCGCCCCCTTGCGCCGAGCCGCGTGTGCAGCGTTATGTGGCCGAGCGCGTCAAAAACCGGCGCATCGCGCCAGCAACGCCTGCCTGAGCGCGATCGGGATCGCGTCTCCCCCAAGTAGCTCGTGGCGCCGCCATACCGGGGCGCTGGAAACGGTCAAACCTTGTTTTCGGTCGGCAGCAGAATGATCGCGCTGCCGGCGAGACGGTCGTGCGCGAACTGGCGATCGCGATCGATCAACGCCCACCACAGACCGATTCCGCACAGGCACACCGACGGCCAGGCGAGCACATAACGCAGCAGCGCACGGCGCAGCTCGAGCGGTTTGCCTTCGTCGGCGGTCACCACGCGCAAGCGCCAGGTCTGCATCGCGAGCGTCTGGCCGCTCGAGTGCCAGTACCAGAGGAAGTACACGCCCAGCACGGCAAAAATATGTAGCCAGCTGACCCAGCCGGGCGCCGTGGCGCCAAACGCCATGCCAACAATCAGGTGCGGCACGAGAAAGGTCAGCGCCAGCACGCCGACAAGCAGCAAGCCTTCATACACCAGCGCCGCCAGTCGGCGGCGCAAGCTCGCCAGTTCAACCTGTGGCCGGGCGCTCACTCGTTGCCCTTCCTGCGACGCCGTTTTGCTTTCGCGCGTTCGCGCTCCTTCGGCGACAGCTGCTGGTACTCCTCCCACTTTTCGGGCAGGGCTTCGCGGCGCTCAGGCGCAATGTTGCGCAAGGCGCGGTATTGCTCCAGCGCACGCACGCGTTCGTTACCCGACAGGCGCGACCAGCTACGCATGCGGCTTTGCACCCGCGCCTGCTCGTCGGGCGTCATGGTGTCGAAACGATCCACCATCGCGCGCCATTTATCGCGCTGCACGTCATCGAGCTGCTCCCACTGGCCGGCCAACGGTGACAGGGCGCGCTGTTCAGCGGAAGACAGCGACGACCAGTCTCCCGCCGCCCACACCGCCGCGGCGACGAGCCACAGGCTCAGGAGCGCGATTGCTCTAACAGCCATGAACGAAATCCTTGATCCAGGTAAGCGTCGATCGGCAGATCGTCCGTGAGCAGCGCGGTTTCAACTTCGCGCTGCGCGAGCAGTGTGCGCTCCGACTTGACATAGTCGCCCACCAGGAACAGTGCCAGCACAACCGCCGCGGTGAGTACCGGACGTAATGCGGGAAACCAGGCGGCGCCAACATGAGACCGGAGATGCGCGCGCAGGTCGAGCACGCCGGGCGAACGCAGCGCCACCGCACGCTGGCGATCAAAACGCAGGCGCTCGAGCACCGCCGAATCGAGCTGCGCGGTGCTTTCACTGAGCAGACGAGCGACGCGCTTTCCGACACGCTGTTCGTCGATTTCCATCAGCGGCTCGCCGATTCGCATACGCTGTTCGCTGATCATAGGCCGATTCCTTTTGCCGTCAATGCTGCCGCCAGCGCCTTGGTGGCGCGCGAGCAATGCGTCTTCACGCTGCCTTCGGAGCAGCCCATGATGGCCGCTGTTTCTGCAGTATCCATATCTTCCCAGTAACGCAGCAGGAAAGCCTCTCGTTGACGTTGCGGCAGGCGCGAGACTTCCGCCTCGATGAGCGCCAGCATCTGATCTCGCTCAAACAGCGTGTCGGGCGCCAGATCGCGGTTCGAATCGTCCGTGGCACTGAGCGTTTCGAGTGGATCGTCGAACGCCTCGCCGTCGCGTCTGGAAAACGCCGAGAACAGCGACACCCAGGTGTTACGGACTTTTTGGCGGCGCAACATATCGCGCACCACATTTTGCAGGATGCGATGAAACAGCATCGGCCATTCTTCGACCGGACGCTCGCCGTATTTGGTGGCAAGCCTCAGCATCGCTTCCTGCACCGCGTCGAGCGCCGCCGCTTCATCCCGCAAGGCAAGCATGGCATGACGAAACGCCCGCCGCTCGACACTGGCAAGAAATGCGGAAAGTTCGGTGTCTGAAGCCAGGAGACGTCCTTTTCAAGGCGGTTTGGCCGGCATTGTGCCATGCACAAGAATCTTGACCTGATCGAACCCGATGCGTACTGTTAGGGGTTTCCCGATTAAATACAGAGAGCTAGGGTGCAGCGATGGTCTTGACTGGGGCGGAAATTGTAATCAGGTGCTTGCAGGAAGAAAAGGTCGAGTATGTATTCGGCTATCCCGGCGGCGCAGTGCTTTTCATTTATGACGCGTTCTTCCAGCAAGAACAGGTTCGTCACGTGCTGGTACGGCACGAACAGGCTGCGGTGCATGCGGCCGATGCGTTCGCTCGTTCGACCGACAAGGTCGGCGTCGCGCTGGTGACCTCCGGTCCGGGCGCCACCAATGCCGTCACCGGCATTGCCACGGCCTATTATGACTCGGTTCCAATCGTCATCATCAGCGGCCAGGTGCCCACGGCCGCGATTGGCGAAGATGCATTCCAGGAAGTGGACACGATCGGCATCACGCGCCCGTGCGTGAAGCACAACTTCCTCGTCAAGGATCCGAAAGACATCGCGGCGACGATCAAGAAGGCCTTCTATCTGGCCAAAACCGGTCGGCCTGGCCCGGTGTTGGTGGACATCCCCAAGGACGTTACCGCCATGAAGGCGGAGTTCAACTATCCCAAGAGCGTCGAAATGCGCTCCTACAACCCGGTCATCAAGGGTCATCAGGGCCAGATCAAGAAAGCACTCAAGCTGCTGCGCGAAGCCAAACGGCCGATGATCTACGCCGGCGGCGGCGTGATCATTTCCGACGCGGCCGAGTCGCTGACCAATCTCACACGCAAACTCGGCATGCCGATCACCACCACGCTGATGGGCCTTGGCGGCTATCCGGCCTCCGACAAGCAGCATCTGGGCATGCCCGGCATGCATGGCACTTACGAAGCGAACATGTCAATGCACTTCTCCGACGTGCTGCTCGCCATCGGCGCGCGCTTCGACGATCGCGTGATCGGCGACCCGAAAAACTTTGCCGAAGAGCCGCGCAAGATCATCCATATCGATATTGACCCGGCCTCGATCTCCAAACGCGTCAAGGTCGATGTGCCCATCGTCGGTGACGTCAACGAAGTGCTCAACGAGATGCTGCGCCTGCTCGATGGCAGCAGCGAAACCGCCGACAAGGAAGCGCTCGGCGTGTGGTGGAAGCAGATCGAGGAATGGCGCCGCCGCGAGTGCATGAAGTTCAAGAACTCGGACGAAATCATCAAGCCGCAGTATGTGGTGCAGAAACTGTGGGAAGTGACCGAAGGCGACGCCTTCATCACCTCCGACGTCGGCCAGCACCAGATGTGGGCGGCGCAATACTACGGCTTCGACAAGCCGCGCCGCTGGCTCAATTCCGGCGGTCTGGGCACCATGGGCGTCGGCCTGCCGTACGCCATGGGCGCGCAGCTTGCGCACCCCGGCAGTCCAGTGGCGTGCGTGACCGGCGAAGCATCGATCCAGATGAATATCCAGGAATTGTCGACCTGCAAGCAGTACCGCCTGCCGATCAAGATCTGCAACCTCAACAACGGGTATCTGGGCATGGTGCGTCAGTGGCAGGAACTCTTCCACGAAGGCCGCTATGCCGAGTCGTACATGGACTCGCTGCCTGATTTTGCGAAACTGGCCGAGTCCTATGGCCATGTCGGCCTGCGTGTCGATAAGCCGGGTGACGTCGAAGGTGCCATCCGTGAAGCGTTCTCGCGCAAGAACGATCTGGTCTTCCTCGATTTCCAGGTCGATCCGACCGAGAACGTCTATCCCATGGTCCAGGGCGGCAAGGGTCTGACCGAAATGATTCTCTCCGCCGAAGACCTTTAAGTACCAGAGCTTCCACTGCCAGTGGATGTGGGGCCGGACGTTGACCGACGTCCGGCCGCGGTCGAAGTTTACCGACGTCGACCGCAGCGGATGCCGGCCACCGGCAGTCCGTATCGCATCGCCCGCAGTGTCTCCGCAGTTTCCTTTATCGACCTCCCATGAAAGGCTCATCATGCGTCACGTCATTGCACTTTTGATCGAGAATGAAGCGGGCGCCCTGTCGCGCGTCGCCGGCCTGTTCTCTGCCCGTGGCTACAACATCGAATCGCTCACCGTCGCGCCGACCGAGGATGACTCACTGTCACGCATGACCATCGTCACAAGCGGTTCCGACGATGTCATCGAACAGATCAGCAAACAGCTCAACAAACTGATCGACGTGGTCAAGGTGGTGGACATCTCCGAAGCCGCCCACATCGAGCGCGAACTCATGCTCATCAAGGTGCGCGCCACGGGAAAGGATCGCGAAGAAGTAAAGCGCATGGCGGACATCTTCCGCGGGCGCATCGTCGATGTCACCGATTCGAGCTACGTGATTGAACTGACCGGCAACCAGACCAAACTCGATTCGTTTATCGGTGCCATCGACCGCGCGCTGATTCTCGAAACGGTGCGCTCGGGCATCGTCGGCATCGGTCGCGGCGAGCGCGTTCTACGCCTCTGAGCGACACGGCTCACGCTACGCTAGCGTTTTTGCTCCCCTGCGGCCCGCCGGTTATGATGGCGGCCGCCATCGCGAAACGAATTTCAAAGGATGATCATGAAAGTTTATTACGACAAGGACGCCGACCTCTCCCTCATCAAGGGCAAGAAGGTCACCATCGTGGGCTATGGTTCGCAAGGCCATGCGCACGCCCAGAATCTGAACGAATCCGGCGTCAAGGTCATCGTGGGCCTGCGTAAGGGTGGCGCCTCGTGGGACAAGGCGAAGAACGCCGGCCTCGACGTTCAGGAAGTCGCCGCGGCCGTCGCGGGCGCCGATATCGTCATGATGCTGCTGCCGGACGAGAACATCCCCGACGTATACAAGAACGATGTCGAACCCAACATCAAGCAAGGCGCTTCGCTGGCCTTCGCGCATGGCTTCAACATTCACTACAACCAGGTCGTGCCGCGCGCCGACCTCGACGTGATCATGATCGCCCCCAAGGGCCCGGGCCACACCGTGCGCTCCGAATACCTCAAGGGCGGCGGTGTGCCCTCGCTGATCGCAATCTTTCAGGACAATTCCGGCAAGGCGCGCGATGTCGCATTGTCTTACGCTGCGGCCAACGGCGGCACCAAGGGCGGCGTGATTGAAACGACCTTCCGCGAAGAGACCGAAACCGATCTGTTCGGTGAGCAGGCCGTGTTGTGCGGCGGCGCCGTCGAACTGGTCAAGATGGGCTTCGAAACCCTGACTGAAGCCGGTTATGCACCGGAAATGGCCTACTTCGAGTGCTTGCACGAACTCAAGCTGATCGTTGACCTCATGTATGAAGGCGGCATCGCCAACATGAACTACTCGATCTCCAATAACGCCGAATTCGGCGAGTACGTGACCGGCCCGGAAGTGATCAACGAAGAGTCGCGCTACGCCATGCGCGAAGCGCTCAAGCGCATCCAGACGGGTGAGTACGCCAAGATGTTCATCATGGAAGGCAAGCTGAACTACCCGTCGATGACGGCGCGCCGCCGCCTCAATGCCGAGCACCCGGTCGAAGTGGTCGGTGGCCAGTTACGCGACATGATGCCGTGGATCAAGAAGAACAAGCTCGTCGACCAGTCGAAGAACTGACCGAACCCGCTGCAAAGGGCCGGGAATCGTCGCGAGACGGGTTCCGGCCCTTTTGTATCTGTTGGAACCGCAACGTGTCGGTCAATAGCGTTCGCGATGCCCGCGCGGCGCACTGCGGTAGAATCGACCGACCACCCCTGAAGCCGGATTTCCAGACCGCCCATGGCCGATACACCGCCGCGCACCCCCGACACGCCCCAGCGCACCCCACTCATCGATCCGAACAAGCGTCGCCGTGGCATTTATATTCTGCCCAACCTGTTCACCACGGCCGCCCTCTTTGCCGGCTTCTACGCGATCGTTCAAGCCATGAACGATCGCTTCGAGCATGCCGCGGTCGCCATCTTCATTGCCATGATCCTCGACGGCCTCGACGGCCGTGTGGCGCGCATGACACACACCCAGAGTGAATTCGGCGCGGAGTATGATTCGCTCTCCGACATGGTGTCGTTCGGCGCCGCGCCCGCGCTGGTGAGTTACGAATGGGCGTTGCGCGACTTGGGCAAATTCGGCTGGATTGCAGCCTTCATTTACTGCGCAGGCGCGGCGCTGCGGCTGGCACGCTTCAACACCAATATCGACGTGGTCGACAAGCGCTTCTTCCAGGGGCTTCCCAGCCCGGCGGCGGCGGCGCTGGTTGCGGGCCTGGTGTGGGTCGGTATCGACAACGGTTTTTCGGGCACCGATCTGCATTGGGTCGCCGGCTTCGTTACCATCTTCGCCGGCCTCACCATGGTGAGCAACGTGCCCTATTGGAGCGGCAAGGAAATCAACCTGCGCCGCACGGTGCCGTTCTTCGTCGTACTGGTCATCGTGCTCGGCTTCGCGCTGGTGTCGCTCGATCCGGCTTCAGTGCTGTTCATGCTCTTCCTTCTTTACGCAGCCTCGGGTTATGTGATGCTTGTGATGCGCCGCCTTGGCAAACGCGTTCCCGGCGATGACGAATCCGAAAAAAGCGAATCTGATTGAAAGTACTCCGTCAAGGTAATATTGACGGAGTACATACTTGTCACGGCACGCAGTTTCGGCCTATATTCGTTCCCATGAACTATTCCGAGCACCACCTCTCCCGCCTCCTGCGCCGCGCTCAGCCGCTCGCGCTGTGGCTGCTCGGCCCGCTGCTGCGCCCCGCGCGCTAATCAGAACCCCCCTCCTCCCTGCTTTTACCTTCCGCGCTGCCTGTGCAGGCCGTGCGCGAACCCATGTTTTACGCCACTTGAAAACCCCGACAGGAGTCCACCATGCAAGATCAATTAATCATCTTCGATACCACGTTGCGCGATGGCGAACAGAGCCCCGGCGCCTCGATGACGCGCGAGGAAAAGATGCGCATTGCGCGCCAGCTCGAGCGCTTGCGCGTTGATGTCATCGAGGCCGGCTTTGCCGCCGCTTCGAACGGCGATTTCGAATCCATCAAAGCGATCGCAGAAACGATCAAGGAATCCACGGTCTGTTCGCTCGCCCGCGCCAATGAAAACGACGTGCGTCGCGCCGGCGAAGCGATTGCCCCGGCATTACGCGGACGCATCCACACCTTTATCGCCACCAGCCCGATTCACATGGAAAAGAAGCTGCGCATGACGCCCGATCAGGTCCTCGAGGCAGCCGTCAAGGCAGTGCGTCAGGCGCGCGAATACACCGACGATGTCGAATTCTCGGCCGAAGACGCGGTGCGCTCGGAAATGGACTTTCTGTGCCGGATCTTCCAGGCCGCAATCGAGGCGGGTGCGACCACCATCAACGTCCCCGATACCGTGGGTTACAGCACGCCATGGGTATGGGCTGAGCGCATGCGCACCCTGATCGAGCGCGTTCCGGGCGCAAAGGACGTCATCTGGTCCACGCACTGTCATAACGATCTGGGCATGGCGGTGGCCAATTCGCTCGCCGCGGTGCAGGCCGGCGCGCGACAGGTCGAGTGCACCATCAACGGCCTCGGCGAACGCGCCGGCAATGCCGCGCTCGAGGAAGTGGTGATGGCGGTACGCACACGGCGCGACCTGTTCGAGTGCGACACCCGAATCGACACTACGCAGATCGTGGCGGCGTCCAAACTGGTTTCCGGCATTACGGGTTTTCCGGTGCAGCCAAACAAGGCGATCGTCGGCGCGAATGCGTTCTCGCACGAATCGGGCATTCATCAGGATGGCGTGCTCAAGCACCGCGAAACCTACGAAATCATGCGCGCCGAAGACGTCGGCTGGGGCGCCAACAAGCTCGTGCTCGGCAAACTGAGCGGGCGCAATGCCTTTCGCAGCCGCTTGCTCGAACTGGGCGTCGACATCGAATCGGAAGCGCATCTGAACCACGCGTTTTCGCGCTTCAAGGAACTTGCGGACAAGAAGCACGAAATCTTCGATGAAGATCTTCAGGCACTGATGTCGGACGAAACGGTGACGCCGGAGCATGAGCACTATCGGCTCATTGCCACACGCTTTCATTCAGAGACCGGCGAGACCCCGAGCGCACAGCTCACATTGGCGGTTGGCGAAACCGAGACCCGCACCGACGGCACGGGTTCCGGACCGGTCGACGCGGTATTCAAGGCGATCGAACAGGTGGCCAAGAGCGGTACGGAAC